>JAGALI010000135.1 GCA_017625275.1 Clostridia bacterium | reverse complement strand
GGTGTCTTTTGTTTGGCTGGGGAAGAAGGATTTGAACCCTCACCAACAGAGTCAGAATCTGTGGTGCTGCCATTACACAATTCCCCAATGCTCAATTATTTTAGCATAACAAATATCGCTTGTCAATATTTTTTTGAAAATAAATTAAATCAAGTTAAATTTTTGAATTTGAAGGAGCAAGATTATAAACATAATAACATTATGTTGAAATCATAATTTAATTATGATATAATATAAATAAAGATATACTATCCTAGGAGGACACTATGAAAAAAGTTATATTAATATTGGTTATAGTCCTTTCGCTATTAATGCTTGTATCATGCGCAAATTCTCAAAACTCAAGCAAGGCACAGGCTAAAAAGCTTCTTCGAATTGATGACGAAAGGGAAAGGGCAAATGCACTTATTGCTTATGTTGATGAAAATCTCTTGAATTTGAACTCATTTCAAATTAATTCGGAACTAAAAATGACAACGCTCAAATCGGGTGTGAAGCACGATTCTGTTGTAAAGGGAGTAGAGATATTCGGTGGAATGAACACTGATGAACTTTATTATTATAACGAAATAAATGCTGTTATAAAGCTTCAAAGCTTTGATGGCGAAATTGGCAAAAAAACGAGCATAGAAGCATATGATGATGGCGAAATGTATGTCCAGTATGCTGACGAGATTTCTAAAGAAAAGGTGCTTATGAGCTCGCCAACTGAACAAGAGGAGTTTTTAGATTATTTTGAAAGCAAGCTGGAAACCGATGTTGATATAACTGATTGCACTAGTGTAACATGTGTCCAAAACGAGGACAAAAGCTGGACTACTACCTTTAGAGGGTTTTCTAAAAAAACCATTAGTATTTTTGCAACTGAAGCTGGTATAGAGGAAGACGAGCTAGGAGCAGAAATAATTGATTTAAAGTGCTCTTTTAATGTTGATGAAAATATGATGATTTCATCGTGCAATATGGAGCTTGAGTTTGAAGGCTTTGCTGAAGCACCTAGCTGTAATATGAGCATTGACTATTCTAACTTTAATGATATTAAAGAAAAGAAAATTGATAAAGATAAATATAGAAAAGTAGATAGTATTATAGCTATAAAAAGAGTTGCTGACGAGCTTGATAAGCTTGAAAACTTACAAAATGCTTCATTTACTGTTAATACAAAGAAAAAAAGCAAATACGGTGACAATGAGCAACGCGTAACAGAGAGAGAAACATATGATGTGTCATATGGAGTTGAACAAGGAAAATATTTTTATAATATAACCGCGGAGCTAGACAGAGTACCCTACGATATAAGCTATTCTAATGGTTGCCAAATCACAGAATCGAGAGGAATAATACACAAAAAAGAAAAGGGCGAAGCAATCGCTAAAGCTCAAATACGTCAATTGCTTAATACAGCAAATTTTGATGAAAATCGCATAACGAAGGTGAATCGAAAGTTCGATAATGTTTACGAATTTATAATTGAAAGCCCTGATATAAGTGAGATACAACCTCTGCTTAATCAAATGAACGCAACCAACTTGGACCTGAAGATTCAAACAATTACTGTCACCTTTGGAAAAAATGGAATTTCAAAAATCGAGGAAGAGACAAGGGCTCATGCTTATTTGGGCGAGGCGCTATGCGTTGCTTCATCTGAAAGCGTTGTAGAGATAAAATAAAAAAAGGCAACTCATAAGAGTTGCTTTTTTGCTTTCACAACTATCAAGGAATTGCATTTAATGTATTGAGGTGATTTTGTGAAATTAAGTGAAATGTTTAAAAGGTGTCTTGAAATACCATACACACATATCGACAATTCAGCTGACTATGCGCTTGAAAGAATAGAAAACACGCTTTACATATATCTCGAATGCTCAAACGGAGAGGTTGACTGGATAAACAACTTTGATTTCCCTGCCAAGCCCTATGAAAGAATGGAGGAGGGGCAGATTTGGTTCGCCCACCGAGGCTTTATGCGCGTTTTCAAGTCAGTTGAGGAGCAAATATGCGACCATGTGGCTGATATGAGCCTTGATAGTATAATTACAGTAGGCTACTCTCACGGCGCAGCACTTGCCACACTATGTCACGAATATGTATGGTATAATCGTCCGGATTTGAGAAAGAGCATAGAGGGCTATGCATTTGCAAGCCCACGAGTCATTTGGGGCGCTAAGCTGCACTCTCTCACAAAGCGTTGGGATAGATTTTTGGTAATTCGCAATATTAACGATATAGTGACACATGTCCCACCCAAGCTTTTAGGATACACACATGTTGGACACCTTCTTGAAATAGGAAAAAGGGGCAAATATTCCATGACAGACGCTCATCGTCCTGAAAATATACTAAACGAGCTCTTGATATACGAAAGAGAAAACCCCTACCTGTATGAATAAAAATGCTCTGCGATAGTCGCAGAGCATTTTGTTATTTTGATTTAATCATTATCAAATTACTTTGAAGCCTCTTCAATAGCAACAGCAACTGCAACAGTCATACCAACCATTGGGTTGTTACCTGCGCCGATAAGACCCATCATTTCTACGTGAGCAGGAACAGATGAAGAACCAGCGAACTGAGCATCACCGTGCATTCTACCCATTGTGTCAGTCATACCATATGAAGCAGGACCAGCAGCCATGTTATCTGGGTGAAGTGTACGACCTGTACCACCACCTGAAGCAACAGAGAAGTAGTTAACACCATTCTCATAGCACCACTTCTTGTAGGTACCAGCAACT
>JAGALI010000134.1 GCA_017625275.1 Clostridia bacterium | reverse complement strand
CAGAGAAGTCCAATAACGGAATATAAAATTGCTGGTGCAGATTTGTTTGATGAAATGGTTCTTTCAATCAGAGATGATACAGTAAGACAAATTCTTTCTGCAAATCAAGTAAAAAAGCGTGAGCAATATGCAAAGGCAAGCAGCGAGGGCTTTGCTGGTGGCGCTCAAGGACAGCAAAAGAGCCAAGCGCCAGCGCAAAAGCCAGTTAGAGTTGAGAAGGTCGGTAGAAACGACCCTTGCCCATGTGGAAGTGGAAAGAAATATAAAAAATGCTGTGGCGCTAGCCAAGGCGAGGAATAAAAATGGGATTTGGAATTATGCTTGTAGGGTGCTTCTTCCTGCTTTTAGGAGCATTTACAACCCTAGCACCCTTCACATATGTATTAGGAAGTGCCATAGTGCTTTATTCTCTAAAGGAGCTAATAAAGCAAAATAAGCTCTTTCTTTGCTCTATGATTTTATATGCTATTCAGTTTATCTTGTCTATGATATATATGTTTGTGTATGTTTTTGGCGCTTCTCAAGCTGCTATAAATACACTTTCAACAGCCCTGCAGCTCAGCAATTTAATTATAAGCATTGTATTACTCACCTCAATTTATTTATTGGCAAGGGCAGTGGAGCTTCAAAAGCTTCAAACAAAAATAATCTTGTCCTACATTTTTGCAGTAATATACTTTGTTTGTATTGTTCTCGCAAACACCGTCTTTAAAGCCAGCGAGTTTGCTATGACAAGAATATCAGTAATTGTTTTTATAGCACAGCTGATTTATGTTGTATTAACTATTTTAATTGTTGCAAATTCTTATATGCGTATTTGCTATGAGGACGATGTTAATATGGATAAAAAGACTGGTAATGTACCTCTTGATTTTTTGAACGAGAAGCTAAATTATGCAATGACACCAAGAGAAAAAAAGGATTTGGAAAAGAAGGACAAAGGAGAAAAGAAATGAAAAAAAGATATTTTATCTTAGCTGGAATATTTCTTTTTAATCCTGTTATCAGTATTTTTGATTTGTTGCCTGATTTTATTGGATATTTCCTTATTATGAAGGCTTTTTCTGATGCTTCATATGTTTATGATAATGCTTCAGAAACACACGATGCCTTTAAAAAAATGGGAATTATATCGTTGTTTAAGCTTGTTTGTATGGTTATTTTACCTAGCACAGATGCAACAATGGCGCTTGTTTTCTCATTTACCTTTGCAATACTTGAAATAATGTATGGTTTGGGCGCTGTTCAAAGGCTTTTTGATGCTACCTCCTTTATATGCTTGAGGTGTGGAGAGGATAGATTCGTTCCAAAAAGCGAAAAGCTAAAGCTTTTTACAGTAGTATTTTTAATAGTAAAGGTTGTTTGTGCTACAATACCAGATTTCTTTACACTATTTTTAAGCGATCCTGCCAATGCGTGGAAGGCTAGATTTAGAGGCTTAATTTTTGTGTTTACAGCAGTAATTGCTTTAATAGTTGGTATTATATGGCTGGTAAGATTTATTTCCTTCTTTAGACAGACCTTGACAGAGAATGTAAGAGAAAAGATAAAAGTAGCCTTTACAGAGGAAATGAAGGACCGTCAAACTGTATTTTTCTCAAAGGACTTTATTTTCGCTATTGGAATAATGATTATTTCGCTCATATTCACAATAGATTTTTATGTGGATAAGATAGAAGTGTTTAGCGACATTTTGCTTGCACCTATATTTTTAATAGCAATAATTTTCTTGAGAAAAAAAGGACATATTTCTATTAAGAAATATGAGCTATTGCTGATTTTGTCAATTGTTGGGCATTTTATATCCGCAATTTTAAATACAGTATTTTACTCAAGGTTTATAAATGAGTATATTTCCACTAGCGTATTGAATGTATATGCATCATATATGACAGAGGCTCAAAGGGCGTATTTGCCAGTTAAAATTTTTACAATATGTGAGGCGATTTTCTTCTTGGCGATTGTTATTTTATCGCTATATCTCATAAGAAAATATGCTATACAAAGAATTGTCGAAAATCCAAGATTTTTCTCTGAGCTTAGCGTAGAGGGATATCTAAAAGAGTTTTCTGCAATCAGTTTGCATAAATGTAAGCTTGCTGGTGCTTGCGCAATAGCTTCCTCGGCTTGCTCAATAATTTATACATTTGTAGTTTCAGTAAACGAAGCATTTGTAGTATTCAATATGTGCGTGGCGATTTTATTCTATGTGCTTTATATCCACGCCTTGTCTTATACAAGAGATGAGATTTTTAAGAAAATCCTAAAATATTCATAACAAAATGCCTATCTTTATGATAGGCATAATTTTTTAAAAATTAATTTGAAAATCTATTGATTATTCTGAACAGTAGTGATAGAATGTACTCGAGGAATCGAAAATTCATCGATAATTGGAGAAGTTATGTCTAAAAAATTAGATATGCTAAATGGTGGGGTTGTAAAGAAAATATTGATTTTTACAATTCCAATAATGCTACAGGGAATTTTACAAAATTTATATAACTCTGCCGACCTTATAATTGTTGGTAGATTTTCAGGCGATGGCGCACTTGCATCAGTTGGTGCCACTACAGCTGTTTATAATCTTCTGCTATCTCTTTTTCTTGGCTTTTCAGCAGGAGTAGATGTTATATCTTCATTCCATCATGGAATGAGGGATAGCAAGGGTGTCAAGCAGGTGATTGATACCGCTGTTATTGTTGCACCATTTTTAGGCATTATAATTATGTTTGTTGGTATATTTTTTGCAGAGCCTGTTTTGGTTCTAATGAAGACACCAACAGAGGGTGGAGTTCTAGAGGGCGCAACCACATATTTAAGAATAATATCTTGTGGAATTCCATTTTCATTGCTTTATAATTTTTGCGCTGCAGTCTTCAGAACCTCTGGCGAAACAAAAAGGCCATTTATATATCTTGCAACATCAGGACTTGTAAATGTTGTTTTAAATATAGCACTAGTTGCAGGATTTGGGCTTGGAGTAGTTGGAGTAGCAGTTGCAACAGTCGTTTCCCAAGCGCTTTCTGCAGCTCTTATTCTTCTTGATTTAATGAGAAATAAAGGACTTTTCTCATTTTCTTTTAAAAATATAGCATTTTCTTGGCAAAAGCTTGGTAAAATTGTAAGGATAGGAATCCCAGCAGGAATACAAAGCTGTGCTTTTAATCTTTCTAATGCATTCTTGCAATCTGGAGTAAATACATTTGGAAAGGATGCAGTCGCAGGAAGCACAGCAGTAGCAACCGTTGAGGGACTATTGTGGGTAACATTGACATCATTCCAAAATGCGACAACAACATTTATTAGTAAGAATGTTGGTGCAGGAAGAATAGAAAGAGTAAACAAAATATGCATTACAACAATTTCTATGACTGCAATTTTAGGAATATTTATAGGAATGGGATGCTTTTTGCTATCAGACCCTATAATGTCTATTTTTATCACGGACAATCCAGATGCGTTTGATTATGCGCTAGAAAGACTAAGCGTAACTTTCCCAATATATTTTCTTGCAGGAGTTATGGGAGTTATGCCGGGTGCTGTAAGGGGACTAGGATACAGCACATCGCCATCGTTAATTTCTATTTTTGGAGCTTGCGGTATAAGGATTATTTGGGTTTATACAGTATTCCAAAGATATAACACCTTGGCTGTGTTATATCTAGTACATCCAATTACATGGATAATAACAAATATAGCACTTACAATTAACTATGTTATATGCTATCGAATAGTTAAGAAAAGAATAAAAGGCGTTAGAAAAGCGCAGCTTGCATAAATTTAAAACAATTTTAAAAAAGGTATTGACAAAACACAAATAAATGTGTAAAATATAATGCGTGACCGTTGTCACGCTAAGGACCAATAGCTCAGTTGGTTAGAGCAACCGGCTCATAACCGGTTGGTCCGGGGTTCGAGTCCCTGTTGGTCCACCAAACAAAAAAGACGGATTTATTCCGTCTTTTTTGTTTGATAGAACATATGAGTTGAGCGTCGCTTTGCATTTTATGCAAATTGGGTTCGCATTTTTGACGAAAGCCGTTGTCTGCGCTGTGGTTTCCAAAAACGAAGTATGAATTTTTTGGCGCGCAGATTGCAAGCATAAGGCTCGGCAAAAATAGCTCCATTTGGAGCCGACCCTGTTGGTCCAGACGGATTTATTCCGTCTTTTTTTGTTTGATAGAACATATGAGTTGAGCATCGCTTAGTAGATTTTCATTGAAATATATCAAATAATGTGATATAATTATTTAAACTAAATAAAAAAGATAGGTGAATTTATGAATACCTGTTACATAGTATGTGCACTTGATTGTAAGGTGAATATAAAGCCCAAAGAGGGCGATTTTATAATCGGTGCCGATAGAGGCTATCAAGTGCTTCAAAAAAACAAAATCGAGCCAAATTTAGCCATTGGCGACTTTGATTCGTGTGATGGCAAGCTTGAAGCAGAGAAAGTAATACGTTATCCTGTGAAAAAGGATTATACAGATTCTGAGCTTGCAATAATGCATGCTATAGAATTAGGCTATAAAAAAATTCAAGTTTGGGGCGCAATCGGTGGGAATCTTGACCATACAATTGCAAATCTAGCCTTGCTTGCAAAATATACCGAGCAGGGAATAGATATATCCTTTGTAGATGGAGAAAAAATTGCTTTTGCTATAAATAATTCAAGTGCTTGCTTTTCTGCCAAGGCAGAGGGTAGAATATCTGTTTTTTCTGCTGTTGATAAGGCATTTGGTGTTTCTGAAAAAGGACTTTTATACGAGCTTGATAATAAAACTCTTGAAAGCTCTACACCTTTAGGTGTAAGTAACGAATTTGTAGCTAAGGACGCGACAATTTCCGTTCAAAAAGGAACTCTTATTATTTATACCGACAAGAAAAATTACGAAAAGCACTTGACAAGAAAGTGAAGTCGTGTTACAATTCATACATCGCACAATTAAATATTCAGGGGTGCTGTTATGGCTGAGATGGATAATTCCAAACCCTTTAACCTGATACGGATAATGCCGGCGTAGGAAGATAATATTAATCTTAAAATATTGTTACCGCATGGATATTTCCTGTGCGGTAATTTTATATTTTAAGGAGGTTTCCAATGGAAACAAAAACATTTCAAAGCAAGCAAATACTTGCTTTAACACAAAGTGCTATTTTCATAGCGCTTTCAACCGTTTTAAGCTTTTTGCCTGTGTACAAAATGCCTATGGGTGGCTCTGTAACTCTTGCAAGCATGCTGCCAATTCTATTTATAGGTATAAAATTTGGCTATAAGTGGGGACTTGGTAGTGCAGGCATTTATGCTACAATTCAACTTTTTCAAGCTCTTATAGAGGGAAATGTATTCATTTATTGCAATGGTGCAGGGGTGGTTCTTCTTTGTGCTTTATTTGATTACATAGTTCCATTTGGTATTCTTGGCCTGTCGGCATTTGCAAAGCCAAGTGACGGGCAAAAGCTTAGCATTGTTAAGGCATCAATCACATTTGGTGTTCTTGTTGCTATAAGATTTGTATGTCATTTCATTACAGGCGTTGCGATTTGGGGACAATGGGCACCAGAGGGAATGGGTAAGTTTGTGTATTCTTTAATTTATAACGGACAATATATGCTTCCTGAGCTTATTATTACCATTGTTATTGGAGTATTCCTTATGTCTTCAAGCCAAATTGAAAAATTACTTACCAAAAACTAGTCAATAGCTTGGCATTTGCCAAGCTATTTTATATTTTGCTGAATTTGTTGAAAAAAGCAAAATTATGTGCTAGAATTATACATATACAAAAATTAAGGAGAGAATTATGAATCCATTATTTGGTACGAAGCACATTATTTTAATTATTGCTTCTGTTGCGCTTATAGTAGGTCTTTATATTGCATCTAGAAGACTTGACTTTCAAACAATATGCAAAATCCTGTTTTATGTAGGTATAGTTTCCGAGATAGTTAAAATATTTTATTATATATTGGCTAATGAGGATAAATATGGCGGAATTTTACCTAAAACAGACCTGCCATTTCATCTTTGCTCGATTCAAATTATTTTCATAGCTATAATTAATATAAGCAAAAACGAGAAGCTAAAGCGCTTTATAATGAGCTTTATGCTCCCAAGCTGCTTGTTTGGTGGAATAGCAGCTATATTAATAGCAACCGACTCAGCACGAAATTCATGGGTTATTACAATTCAATATTTCTTATACCATATTGCACTTGTAATTTTCGCTTTGCATTTGTTCACATCAAAGGAAATCAAGCTCAATATAAAGGATTATTTCAGCTGTCTTAAATTCTTGCTAATTATAATGTTCTTTGCAATTTATGTGAATAGCATTCTTTATGATGGTAATCCAAATATCAATTTTATGTACGTAGTATCACCACCACAAAGTGGCTTGCCATATCTAAATGAGGAGAAGGGCTGGCTTGTATACATAATAAGATATGCAATTTTGGTAATAGTGGCTGTAACACTTTGTTACATAAAGCCAATTATTGTAGCAATAAAGGATAAAATTTCAAAATCTAAGTTGAATGAAAAATAATTAAAATAGCAGGCATCTTTGCCTGCTATTTCTATTGACATTACTATTAAAAAATAGTAAAATATATTTAACAAAACTATTTTGAGGTGTATTATGGAATTTACAGCAGAATATAGATATGATGGTCTAACTCATATAGAATTTCTTTTTAAGGGCAAAAAAGCAATAGTTTTGCTTCCTGATAACAAGAATGGAAAAACTGTAATTAAAACTGAATATTTTGGCGCTTTTCCTGACCTTCAAAACGAAATGATTAAAAGAGGCTATACGCTGATTTTCCTTTTAAATAACAATAGATGGGGAACACCAGGAGAGGTTGATGATCAATACGAATTTATAAACTTTGCATCTAAGGAGTTTGGTATCTCTAATAAGGTTATTACAATAGGTATGAGCTGTGGAGGAATGATGTCAATTCTGCTTGCGGCTAAATACCCAGAATGCATAGAGGCGCTTTACCTTGATGCACCAGTTGTTAATTATCTTAGCTGTCCAGCGAAATTTGGCGTAGGAGAGGATGTCACTGACGGCATGTGGAACGAGTTTGAGAATGCTTGGAAAATGACAAAGAGCGAGCTTTTAACTTTTAGAGATCATCCACTTGATAAGCTTCACATTCTTGTGAAAAATAAGGTTAAAATCTATATGGCGTATGGAGATAGCGATAAAACAGTTCCATACGAGGAAAATGGCATAGCAATTGAGCGTGCTTATAAGGAAAATGGAATAGAAAGCCTTCTTTTCCTTGACAAAAAGGTTGGAGTAGACCACCACCCACATGGTCCTACAGATATAAATGTAGCTATAAAATATCTTGAAAGCAAATAATTTTTAAAAAATCTTAGATATATAAAATTTATGTCTTGATTTTAAGACGATATATTGATATAATTAAATTAGTAATAATTTACATAGAGGGGAACTAAAAATGGCAGAAAAAAGAATTATTGGCGATTATCCAGTAATCGGTATTAGACCAACGATTGATGGTCGTCGTGGCGCTCTCGGTGTAAGAGAATCACTTGAAGAGCAAACAATGAATATGGCGAAAAGTGCTGCAAAATTGTTTGAGGAAAACCTTAAATACTCAAATGGTGAGCCTGTAAAGGTTGTTATCGCTGATACAACCATCGGTAGAGTAGCTGAAGCCGCTGCTTGTGCTGCTAAATTCAAAAAAGAGGGTGTAGATATCACTCTTACCGTAACACCTTGCTGGTGCTATGGTGCAGAAACTATGGATATGGACCCAATGACTATTAAGGGCGTTTGGGGCTTTAATGGCACCGAAAGACCTGGTGCAGTTTATCTTGCATCTGTTCTTGCAACTCATGCACAAAAGGGCTTGCCAGCATTTGGCATTTACGGCCACGATGTTCAAGAGGCTACTGACACCTCAATTCCTGAGGATGTTAAGGAAAAGCTTCTTCGCTTCGCTCGTGCCGCTGTTGCCGCAGCTTCAATGAGAGGTAAATCTTACCTTCAAATCGGTTCAATTTGTATGGGTATCGGAGGCTCTATTATAGATCCTGCTTTTATTGAGGAATATCTCGGTATGAGAGTCGAGTCTGTTGACGAGGTAGAGATTATCAGACGAATGACAGAGGGCATTTATGATAAGGAAGAGTATGAAAAGGCTCTTGCTTGGACTAAGTCTCATTGTATAGAGGGCTTTGATAAGAACCCAGAAAATCTCCAAAAAACTCGCGCGGAGAAGGATAAGGACTGGGAATTTGTTGTTAAGATGATGTGTATTATCAAGGACCTTATGAATGGAAATGACAAGCTTCCAAAGGGCTGCGAGGAGGAAATGGTTGGTCATAACGCCATCGCTGCTGGCTTCCAGGGCCAAAGACAATGGACAGATTTCTATCCTAACTGTGATTTCCCAGAGGCAATGCTTAATACATCATTTGACTGGAATGGCGCAAGAGAGCCTTATGTTCTCGCTACTGAAAACGATGTTCTCAATGGTCTTGGAATGCTATTTATGAAGCTTCTTACAAATCGTGCGCAGATGTTTGCCGATGTAAGAACATATTGGAGTCCAGAGGCTGTTAAGAAGGCAACTGGATATGATATCGAGGGCGTTGCTAAGGAGAGTGGTGGATTTATTCACCTCATCAACTCTGGTGCTTGCTGCCTTGATGCCAATGGCGCTGCTAAGGACGAAAATGGTAACGCTGTTATGAAGCCTTGGTATGAGGTAACAAAGGAAGACCAAGAAAATATTATGAAAAATACCACATGGAACTATGCAGATGTAGGATATTTCCGTGGTGGTGGATATTCTTCGAGATTTGAAACAACTGCTCAAATGCCTGCTACAATGATTAGACTTAATCTTGTTAAGGGACTTGGTCCTGTTCTTCAAATTGCTGAGGGCTGGACTGTAGGACTTCCTGCTGATGTGTCAGATAAGCTTTGGAAGAGAACTGACTACACATGGCCATGTACATGGTTTGCACCACGTACAACTGGCGAGGGTGCCTTCAAGAGCGCATATGATGTTATGAACAACTGGGGCGCTAACCATGGCGCAATCAGCTATGGTCACATAGGTGCAGACCTTATAACACTTTGCTCAATTTTAAGAATTCCTGTATGTATGCACAATGTACCAGAGGATAAGATTTTCCGTCCAGCGGCATGGAATGCATTTGGTATGGATAAGGAAGGTCAAGATTATCGTGCATGTCAAGCATACGGACCTATGTATAAATAATTTTTTGGGAGATAAATTAATGAAAAAAACAGCACTAGTAATAATGGCTGCAGGTATTGGTTCACGCTTTGGTGGTGGAATTAAGCAGCTTGAGCCTCTTGGACCTAACGGAGAGGTTATAATGGAATATTCCATTCATGATGCATTGAAGGCTGGCTTTAATAAGGTAGTTTTCATAATTAGAAAGGAAATGGAGGATTACTTTAAAGAGGTAGTTGGAAACAAGATTTCTGGCATTTGTGAGGTCGCTTATGCATACCAAAATATTGAGGATCTTCCAGCAGGCTTTACAAATCCACCTGAAAGAAAAAAACCTTGGGGTACAGGTCAAGCGGTTTTATCTTGTAAGGGCATTGTAAATGAGCCATTTATGGTTATCAATGCGGATGACTATTATGGAAAAGAAGCATTTAAGTCAATTCACGACTTCCTTGTAAGCGAAAATGAGCCAATTAAGGAATAT
>JAGALI010000133.1 GCA_017625275.1 Clostridia bacterium | reverse complement strand
TAAGACCCTTTTCCTTTATTTCTCTTATAAGATATAAAATTTCCTGCGTTCTACCTATAGCAAATGACGGAATTACTACATTACCACCACGGTCAAGGGTACGCTGAATAACATCTGTGAACTGAGATACATAATCTGGTCGCTCTCCATGAAGCCTGTCGCCATAGGTTGATTCGATTACAACATAATCAGCCCTCCTTGGCCTTTGAGGATCGCGTATAAGTGGACGCTCCACATTACCAACATCACCAGAAAAGAGAAGTGTTGTTTCCTTGCCCCCCTCGTTTATAGTGACATAAATGCTGGCAGAGCCAAGAAGATGCCCGGCGTCAAGAAAGGATATTTTAATGCCATCAAATATTTGAATTTCCTTGTTATATGGATAGGATTCAAATTGCGAAAGTGCCATTTCGGCATCTACCATAGTATAAACAGGCTCATATTCACCCTCGCCTGCACGCTTAGCCTTTCGGGAGCGCCATTTTGCCTCGGATTCCTGAATATGCGCGCTGTCACGAAGCATAATTTCGCATAATCTGTGAGTAGCAATCGTAGAATAAATAGGCCCATTGTAGCCACCCTTAACCATAGCAGGAAGCTTGCCAGAGTGGTCTATATGTGCGTGGGTTAATAAGATAGCATCAATATCAATAGGTAAAATAGGAAGGTCGGCATTTTCGTAAGTGTCAATACCCTGCTCCATTCCACAGTCAACGAGGATGTTCTTGCCAAGGGCGCTAATAAGCGTGCAAGAGCCGGTTACCTCGTGCGTGGCACCCAAAAATGTAATTTTCATAAGCATAGCCCCCTTAAATAAAGCATATATTCTAATTATATTGTAGCATCTTTTTTAGTATTTGTAAATATTTTTGAGAAATACGAGTAGTATTTTCGAAAAAGCTTCATATTATTTATAAGTATATATATATTATAAGAAATTTGTTGCATGTGCACAAAAAGTTAAATTGCAAATTAAATTTTTTATAAAAAATTCACAAAAAGCCCTTTACAAATCGACAAAATTCTGCTACAATATAGATAGAAAGAGAGACTGCTCCAGCATAGGTCGAGTAGAAGCCAACACCCACGGGGTAACGGTGGCGCTGGCAGACTAATAGATGAGGGGCAAGAAACGAGAGGTATAGACCGATGGGTACATTTATAATTAAGAAAACACCGAGTGGAAAGTATAATTTCTTTTTGCTCGCAGCGAATAAGGAAAAAATTGCAGTTTCCTCACAAATTTACGCAAGCAAGGCATCCTGCAAGCAAGGCATGGATAGCATAGCAAGGAATGCCAAAAAATGCATAGACGAGGGTAGAATAGAGGACCAAACCCTCAAAAATCCAACCACACAGAAGTGTCCAAGATTCGAAGTATATTTTGATAAAGCAGGACTTTACCGTTATAGATTAATAGCAACTAACGGCGAAAGCATAGCAATGAGCGAGGACGGATATAAATCTAAGAGTGGTTGTATGAACGGAATTAGAAGCGTTTCTGTAAATGCAATTGACGCAGAAATAATCGACGAAACAGTTTAAAACCCCGAAGACGAAAGGAAACGAAGGGGATTATATAGGGGCAAAAATACGGAGGACGGTCCAATGTACCATTAAGCTCATAGGACATAGGCAAAGCACTTAAAGAGGATAAACCAATGTACTAGTTTAATTTATTCTAGCAAAAATCCAAAATAAGGAAAAAGGACCAATGTACTAATTATTTAATCCCGAATAAAATTGAATATTTCTGAACAGGGTGGCTATGCCACCCTGTTTTTGTTGACTTTTTAATAATATGATGATAGAATATAAATAGAAAAGAATGCTTTAAGGACGATAATATGAAAATAATGTTTGTTTGCCACGGAAATATTTGCCGTAGCCCGATGGCTGAGTGCATCTTCAAGGAGCTTGTGAAAAAGGCAGGGCTTGATGGAAAATATCTTGCTTCGTCAAGTGCCACGAGTAACGAGGAAATAGGCTATGATGGTGTAGGAAGCCCTGTGTATCCACCTGCGCGTGATCAGCTACTTAAGCATGGACTTGACGCGGGGGATAAAAGGGCATCTCAGCT
>JAGALI010000132.1 GCA_017625275.1 Clostridia bacterium | reverse complement strand
CAATTCTCATATCCTTGATTTCTGTGCGTGTTTTTCTTTCATCTGCACTTAAAAGGTGAATTGGCTTTGTAGCTATAGCTCCCCTTATTCCGTTTTCGCTGATAACGCGCTTTGAAGGAAGCACTAGGGGATTAATTCCACCAACACAGCCAAACTTCAGTGTACCAGCATCGGTGATTTCGGTCACCATAAAGCCGACCTCGTCCATGTGGGCGCACAGCATAAGCCTTGGCGCACCCTCGTTTTTTATGTGCAGATAAATTCCACCGAGCTTGTCCTCAAAAAGCTCTGCCCCCGTTGGCATTGCCTTCTCAAGCTCGCTTTTTATAATATCGTGAACGCTCATCTCAAGCCCACTTGGGCCAAATGCGCTACACAAGCGCTCTAACAATTCCTTCATAGGCCCTCCTCATAGGCAATTTCAAGAAGTATATCCGAAAGCGATTTTATATCCTCAAGGCTTACAATCTCACTTGGGGTATGCATGCCTGAAAGTGGTATTCCAAGAAGTGCTGTACGCACGCCCTTGCCTGAAATTGACACTGCCTCATTGTTTGTGTAGGTTCTTGATGGCTCACACATTCTTTGGTGTGGGATTTTTCTTTCATCTAGCATTTTCATAATTGCTCTTGTAAGAGGTATGCTGGTGCAGGCTGAGACGTCAACACATGCGCCCTGTCCCATCTCAACGCTTTCGCTTGTCTCAATGCCCTCTCCACGGGCGAAGCAGACATCCGTAATTATTGCTAAATTGGGCGAAATGTCATAGGCGACAAAGCGCGCGCCGTTCTTTCCTGTTTCCTCTTGTGCTGATATTACAGCATAGATATCGTATTTGAGCCTTGTCTTATCTATTCGCGATGCCATATCAAAAATTGCACACGCGCAAGCCTTATCGTCAAGTCCCTTTGAGGCAACTCTATTATTCAAAAGCTCCGTCATTCCAGACGCGAAGCCTACATAATCGCCAGCGCTGACAAGCCCCTCCAGCTTCTCCTTGTCAAATCCTGTATCAACATATATATCGCTGATTTTTGGAAGTGCCTTATCTCCTGTCAAGAGGTGAGGTGGAGTTGAGGTGAGAACGCCATTGATGCTCTGCTTGCCATATACAACCACCTGTGTTGCACCAAGCACGCGCATATCAAGCCCACCGATTGGGGCTACGGACAAAAATCCACCCTCGTGCACCTGACTAACCATCATTCCAACCTCGTCAAAATGTGCATCTATCATAAGCCTTGGTGCGCTTGGCATGGTTGATTTTTTTACTAGGACAAGATTGCCGAAGCTATCCTCATATGCCTCATCAAAGCATTTATCGGCTAAGGCAAAAAGTGATTTTTTGCTTTCCTTTTCTCGTCCTGACACTGTGGGAAGCGCGCAAAGCTCCCTCAAAAGGTCCTTTAATTTATCCATTAAGGCTATTTACTCCTTTTTTAAATTCGTTTTCGCGGTCTATATAATTTTTGAACATATCAAAGCTTGCAGAGGCAGGAGACAAAAGCACGGTATCTCCCTCGCTTGCATTATTATACGCAAGCCTTGTCGCCTCATTAAGCGTGTGTGCCCTTAATATTGGAGCGCTATTTTTAATTTCTCTTTCGATTTTATCGCTATTTGCGCCACAAAGCACAGCCAGCTTAATACCCCTTGTCGCATCGGCAAGAGGTGCATAGCTAACGCCCTTATCATAGCCACCAAGGATTAAAATGCATTTTGGCTTATCCATAGCGCTAAGGGTTGCTATCGTGCGTGAGGGTGTGGAATCTATTGATGAGGAGAAAAAGGTAACCCCATTTATTTCAGCAATTTTTTCCATTCTGCCAGAAACGCCAGAAAAGGTACGCAGGGTCCCTTCGATTGCATCATGGCTTACATAATCCCACAGCGCACCTATGGCACACTGTGCGTTTGATACATTGAATTTGCCACGCATGCGAATTTTGTCAAGCGCAATTACCCTCACTCCGTCGCACCAAATAGCATTTTGCTTTATATACACCAAATGGTGCGCATCTATGCGCGCAAGAGACAAATCCTGCCCTGAAAAAAGCACGCAGGGCTTTGTAGGCGTTATCATCTCCTTGGTGTAAGGGTTGTCAAGATTCAGCAAGGAAATGCGTGCATTCATTAATATATGCGCCTTAGCCTCCACATACTCTCGCATGCTTGTGTGCCAGTCGAGGTGATTTTCACTTATGTTGGTTATTATTCCAAGCTCCAAGTCAGGGGTCATATCCATTAGCTGAAAGCTCGACAGCTCACACACAGTATATGATTTATCGGTGCTTTCTTCTGCGTATTTTATACATGGCGTGCCGATGTTTCCACAGAGGGTAGCATCCTTGCCATCAGCCTCAAGCATTTTATAAATCAGGGTTGAGGTTGTGGTCTTACCATCAGAGCCTGTCACTCCTATTTTCTTGCCCCTTGTAATGCCCAAGGCATAGGCAACCTCGGTTGTGATGGTGCCGTTTGTCCTTATTCTATCCGGACGAATAACAGGAGAGCGAAAGCACACATCCTCGCACACATTCAAATAATTGTCAGTGATAAGATGTGCGCCTAAGGGAACAGAAATTGGCTCCTTGTTTCTTATGCTTGGCACAATTCCATTTTTAGAAAGGTGCGAATAAAGCGCCTTGTTTGACTCCCCAAGACCGACTAGAGTAACTGATTTTTTTGTTAAATCCATACTACCTCAAATTATATTATATATAATATTGTAAATTATTTCAACCTTTTCAAATAAATTTTACATTTTTTAGTCCTTGGACTAAAAATTTCTGACAGATTCGCCTATAAGAAGGTCTATCAGCCTTGGCATATCATAGCCAAGCTTATTCATAAGCATAGGGTACATACTGCCCTCGGTGAAGCCTGGCAGGGCGTTTACCTCATTAAAGTAAATCTCCTTTTCCTTGGTTACAAAGAAATCAAACCTTGCGTGTCCGTGACAGCCCAGCGCCTTAAAAAGCGTTTTTGCGTATTTTTTACACAAATTGCGACACTCCTCGCCTATTCTTGCAGGGATTTTATACTTAACCTTGCTTGATTTGTACTTGGTTGCATAGTCATAAAATTCGCCCTTGTAGGATATTTCTCCCACCTCGCTGACAACAATTTGACCATCAATTTCGGTTACTGCAACCTCACATTCTCGCCCTCTTATCTCCCTTTCAACAAGCGCCTCGTTTGAATATTTTAGCGCCTCAGCAATGGCGCATGCTATCTCGCTTTTTCCACTCGCACGCGTTATTCCAAGGCTGGAGCCTGCGGTGCTTGGCTTTACAAAAACAACTCCGTCTAGCTCACACTCGGTATCTCCATTTATAAAATCTCGCCTTGAAAAGGCCACATAAGGCGCAACAGGAACAAGCTCACGCATGGCGATGCTTTTGCAAAGATGCTTATCCATGCACGTGGCAGCCGATGCTGTGCTTGGACCTACCATCGGTATTCCTAGTAGCTCAAATAGCGCCTGTACCCTTCCGTCCTCGCCAAAATCTCCATGCAGGGCAGGGAATGCAACATCTATTTGTAGCTCCTTGCCGTCAGATATCAGACATTTTCTCGCAAAATCGACACATATCGGCGTATTTTTGCCATTTTCAAGCCATTTATCCTCTAAAACCAGTCCG
Organism: Clostridia bacterium; assembly: GCA_017625275.1. Lineage (GTDB taxonomy): Bacteria > Bacillota > Clostridia > Oscillospirales > CAG-272 > RGIG2000. Next base: position 6,734 of record JAGALI010000132.1, on the reverse strand, counting down.
TTTTCTCCCTCAAAAAGATACCATTCTCCGGTTCTTGTTATTCCTATTTTATAAACTATGTATTTATCATAATTCATCGCGTTTAATATAGCTGTGGCAGAGCTTAGCGAAACCTCATGCTCTCCACTCTGTCCTCCAAAAATGACGCACACTCTCAGCTTATTCATATTACCCCCAAAAGCAAAAAAGATACCGACGCTTATCGGTATCATTTTATGATTTGTATTAAATTTTGCTACACCTGTGCAACAAGCACGCGTGGATTGCCACCATAATCCTTGAGTATTTTATAGCTCTTATATGCGCCACTCTTTACCCTTTCGTCCATTAGAGCGCTTATAGCGTCCTCTTGGTCATAGCCAAATTCGATTAATAAATAGCCGTCCTTATTTAAGCTGTTCGGCGCTAAATCAACAAGCGGTCTTATAATATCAAGCCCATCGTCCCCACCATCGAGCGCCAGCCTTGGCTCTCTTTTTACCTCTTTTGAAAGTGTCTCTATGTCAGAGGTAGGAATGTATGGTGGATTTGACACTATCATATCAAGCTTACCCTCTGGCAAGCCCTTGGTTATATCACAATTGATAAATATGCATTTATCATACACTCCAAGCGCCCTTGCATTTTGCACTGCGACCTCAAGCGCATCACTCGAAATATCTGCAAGCACTGCCGAGGATATATCACCCCTGTGCTTTAGCATAGATAAGCCAATACAGCCACTTCCTGTGCACAAATCAGCGACACAGCCCTCGTTTTTTAATAGCCTTATCGCCTCATAAACAAGGATTTCTGTATCTGCCCTTGGGATTAAGCATTTTGGAGAAACCACAAACGAGCTATCCATAAAATACCACTTACCAAGAATGTATTGAAGTGGCTCCCCCTGCTCTCTTAGAAAAAGCACCTCGTTTAATCTTTCGCTGTCGTATTCTCTGTCCTTATTCAAAACAAGCTCGCTATAGCTAACGCCAAAAAGCTCCTCAAGAATAAATCTAGCCTCGGATTTTGCCTCGGCTGTTATTTTTGACAGTCTAGACTCAAGCTCGTACGCCTTCATAGCTCCTTTGGTAGTGCCACTACCTTTATTACCTCTATCTTGGCTGTTCCATCAGCTTTTGCTTGACGCTTTTTGTTAAGAGCCACTATCATCGCATTTTTTTGCTTTTCGCTAAGACCTGTAAACGCAATATGGTCAAGATTTTCCTCGACAGGGATTGAATACTCGCTTGGGTCAAAGTCAGGAAACTCCTCTGCCATTGAAGCCTTAATTGCGCAAATTGCAATTGCAAGCTGCTGCTCATTTGGCTCCTTAGTTGTAATTCTCTGCATCCAAAGTCCTGGAGAAGAGAAAATTTTTGTTATAAAATTCTCGTGCTTGCCTGCAAACATAATAAACTCATAGCCAAGACCCATTACAATAGGAAGGGTAGCTATTTTTGCAAGGCTTCTTTGCCACCAAAGCCACTCTGCAGGGAAAAGCATTCCAACAAGCACGCCTACAAGTATCATTACAAACATAAAGCTTGTTCCACAGCGTGGGTGGAAGCGTGTGCATTTTTTTGCGTTTTCAGGAGTTAGCTCCAGCCCTGCCTCATAGCAGGCGATTGATTTATGCTCTGCACCATGATATTGGAACACGCGCCTTATATCCTTCATAAGAGAAATAAGAAGCAGATATGCAATAAACAGCACTATTCTAATTGCGCCCTCAATTCCAGCCTTTGCATAGCCGTTGAGCACGAAAACATGGTCGCTCCAAAGCCCTGTGAGAAATGCAGGAAGCACCATAAAAAGACCTACTGCAAGTCCTATGCCAAGCACCATGCCGATTACCATAATTATATCAGTTATAGTAAGTCCAAGATGCTTTTTGAGCCATTTTTCGAGCTTTCCCTCCTCTTCCTCAAGGCCAAGAGCCTCAGTTGACTCGTTCATCGTCTTAAAGGATAGCGCCATTGACTCAATAAAGCCAACCACTCCACGAATGATAGGAATTCCGAGGAATTTATATTTTTTCTTTATAGGGGTAAAGGTGTTTTTCTTGATGTCGACGGTTCCATCGTCACAGCGAGTTGCAAGAGCAGTTTGCTCCCCTCGCTTCATCATTACACCCTCAATTACCGCCTGACCACCAACCTTATTTTTACGGCAAGGGTCACATTGCTTATTTTTTGCCATTTTATACCTTTCTGTCAAGATAGCTTTGAAGAATAAGGCATGCTGACATTTCGTCAATTATGCGCTTACGCCTTTCGCCTCTTGTATTTGTTAAGTTTAGAATTTGATGGGCGTTTGCCGTTGACAGCCTTTCGTCGCAAAGAACAACCTCAAGACCTGAAATCTCAGTAAGCCTTTTTGCAAAGTCCTTGATTTTTTCACTACGGAAGCCACAGCTACCATCCATATTTATAGGGTGTCCTAGCACGATTTTCTCTACATCGTTCTTTATCGCAACCTCACAAACCGCCTGCGCCGTGGTTTCAAAGCCACCCTTTATTGTGCCTGCGCCACTTGCAAGAGTCCTTGTAAGGTCAGAAAGAGCAAGTCCCGTGCGTACATCGCCAAAGTCCACGCCAAGTATTTTTTTGTTCATATTTTTTACCTTTTTGTTTAAGATACATCTATTTTATCATACAATATGTGTAATTTCAATTATATATTTGTAAATTTTATTTTTGAATGGTTGCATTTTTGAAAAAATTATGCTATACTAATTCTGTAAATAAGAAATAAACCCATTTAAGGAGGATTTTGATTATGAAAAACTTTGTGAAGGTATTTTTATTCTTCTCTGGCTTTGCACTTTCAGTTGCCGGTGCTTGCGCGCTTTTCTATAAGTTCTTCAAGAAGCACTGCATTATTCACATAGAGTTCAACCCTGCAGAGGAAAACACCTGCGAGTGTGGCTGCGAGGAGGGCGTATGTGAGGAGTGTGCTTGCGAGGAGTGCGAGGCTTCTGTGGACGACCTTGAGGAGCTTGAATTTACCGAGACTGAAAACAACTAATAGCTCTTGTTATATTTGTTAAGTAACCCAATCAGAGATTTGCACCCTTGTGCAAATCTCTTTTTGTGTCTGAAAAATCAATACCCTTGCTTAGTATTGTCTAAGCAAGGGCGTTTTTTATTTTCCTTCCTTTAAAAGGTCGCGTATTTCCTTAAGAAGGTCGGCTGTTTCTCCTATATCCTCATGCATTTGAGCGCGTGCGTTTTCCTCTGCGATACGCTTCGCCTCCTTTTCCTCTGCCTCTTTTTTCTCCTTAGCTTCCTTCTCAGCCTTTTCCTTTGCTTCCTTTTCTGCCTTTTCTCTTAGCTCCTCCTCGTGAAGCTTACGCTGTATATTTCTTATAATTCGTACTGCCACAAAAATCGAAAGCGCTATGATTATAAAGTCAACTATCGTCTGAAGCCAAAGTCCGTATTGGATCGAAATCTTAGTAACCTCAACCACCCCATCAGCGCTGACAACCTCTTCTCTTAGCACATACTCCCACTCGTGAATACTAACCCCACTTGTCATATAGGTGATAAATGGTGTGATTATATAGTTTACAAGTCCATTTACAATTGCGTTAAAGGCTGTAGCGATTACAACTGCGACTGCCAAATCAAGCACGCTTCCTCTGGCAATAAAACCCTTGAAATCCGTCCAGAATTTCACATTTTCCTTTTTTATTTTTTCTATTTTCTTTTTCATTTTAATTCCTTAGCAAATCGTTTTTCTTTATTGTAGCACAAATACATCAAAAATGTTGTATTTTTTGAAAATATTAAGATTTTATGTCATTTTATGACATCATTTTTTTACAAGTTATTGCAAAAGGCACTTTTTTATGATAAAATAAAATAAAGTTGGGTGCGTAGCACCTATTAAAAAGGAGGATTTTATGAAAAAATTTGCAAAGCTTCTCGGTTATGACCCAATTGAGAAGCAAACAAATGTCAAAACAGAAATCGTTGCTGGTATCGTTACATTCCTTGCAATGGCTTACATTTTGACAGTTAACCCAGCCCAAATCTTGGTTGGAATGGAACAGAAAGCTGCTTACTGGCCATCAGTATTCATTGCAACTGCTCTTGGTGCAATAGTTGGTACTCTTCTAATGGCGTTCCTTGCTAAGATGCCACTTGCACAAGCATCTGGTATGGGACTCAACTCAATGCTTGGTGGTCTTATCGCTCTTTGGGCTGCTGGTACATACGGCGTTAGATTCACCATTGGACAAGCGTACTTGATGGTTCTTATATCAGGACTCATCTTCCTTGCTCTCTCTCTCATTAAGATTAAGGGCAAGACCTTCCGTGAGCTTGTATTCGACGGTATGCCGGTTGCAGTAAGAAGCGCTATCTCTGTTGGTATCGGTCTTTTTATTGCTTACATCGGCTTCCAAAATGCTGGTATCATCGTAACAAACGATTACACACAGGTTGGATTTGTTAACTTCTCAATTTGGGAAAACACACAAATTATCAACAATGGTAACGGACTTCCTATGGTTGCAGCTGCAAAGACCGCTGCTGTTGCCTTGATTGGTCTATTCTTGATTGCTATTCTTGATAAGCTAAAGATTAAGGGCTCTATCATTTTCGGTATTATCGGTGCTACAATCGTTGGTATTCCTTTAGGCGTTACTAACCTTGAGGCTCTTAAGGATGGCTGGAAGTTCTGGGAAAACTTCGCTAACTTCTTCGGTGGCGAAAACTCAGTGTTCCTCTCCTTCACAGACGCATTTAAGACAGGCTTCCCAACTGGCTCAGCCTTTACTGTAATTATGGTTGTCATCACAATGTGCATGATTGACATGTTCGACACAATGGGAACTATCGTTGGCTGCTGTGGTGGTAACAGAGTTCTCTCCGATGAGAATAACAAGCCTCACAACTATGGTAAGATTATGATTTGTGACGCTGTTGCTACCTGCTCCGGTGCTGTTCTTGGTACATCAACAGTTACAACCTTTGTTGAGTCTGGTGCTGGCGTTAGCGCTGGTGGTAGAACCGGTCTTACAGCGTTTACCACTGCTTGCATGTTCTTCCTTGCTATGTTTGCTATGCCTTTGTTCGCGGTTATTCCTGGCGCAGCAACTGCAGCAGCGCTTATCTATGTAGGCGTTCTTATGATGAAGAACAATGTTAAGAATGTAGACTTTAGCTCTGCTATTAACGCAACCGCTGCATTCCTTACAATTGTTGTTATGGTTCTTTCCTACTCAATTACTAAGGGTATCGGTATGGGTATGATTTCATACACAGTTATGTCTTCAATCGCTTACGCTATCGATTTCATTAAGTATTCAGTTCAAAAGAAGAAGGCTGCAGAGGGCGAGGAGCTTGAAAAGCCTGTGTGGCCTGTTTCAATCGTTTCTATCGTTGTAACAGCTCTCTTCCTTGTATACTTCTTTGTTCCTGTTGCGCTTTAATAAATCTTAATAAACAAAAGCAAGCACAAGCCTTCTTGTGCTTGCTTTTTATTTTGCTCTTGGAGGGTGAGAGAGTCCGTCTACCATTTTTTGCACCTCTCGCACGCTTCCCGCCTCGAGCGCCTGTAGCATGATTTTATCCTGCTCAGCATTTGACATTTTTAAAAATACCTTTAGCGCCTCTGGATTGCTTGAAAAGCTCATTGCAAGCCCTATTGGCATATTATGCGAATTTTCACCATACATAAAAATCGCCCCTTTTAATAAATTGTTTTCAATTTTAGTGTTTTTTGCGCGATAAAAATTATGTGTGGAATTACTTGACAAATGATATTTTTTTCAGTATAATTAAGTGGAACTGAAACGGACGGTTGCGCGATATGCTGCCGAAAGGTATTATCGTGAGGAAAGTCCGTGCTTCGCAGGGCAGGATAGCTGATAACGTCAGCCAGAGGTGACTCTCGGGATAGTGCAACAGAAAATTACCGCAGGTCTTGACCTGTAAGGATGAAAACGCGAGGTAAGAGCTCACGACGCGCTATGGTAATATAGTGTGGGTGTAAACCCTATCCGAAGCAACACCGTATGCGAGAAATTTTATTTGCCCGATAAGCTTTTTGCGTTCTCGCGGGTGGCACACATTTTTGTGGAGCGTCTTGGTGACAAGGCGCAAAGATAGATGACCGTCGATTACAGAACACGGCTTATAGTTTCAGTTCATATTAAGGTAAAAAGCACCCGCTTGGGTGCTTTTTCTGTTCTATTTTATAAGCATCTCTCATAGGCTTTTGTGAGGTGATTTTGTGAAAAGAATTTTTGTGCTTTTAATTCTTATGCTTGCTCTTTTTTCGTGTGCAGAGCGCTACGAGCTTTTATCATACCAAGAGGGAGATATAAGTGCCAAATGCTCTTTAAATGATAAATATATAATAAATGTAGAAAAGTCAGCAGATGAGCGCGTTTTAAAAATACTTGAGCCATGTGAGCTTGAAGGGGTAGAATTTAGATGCACCAGTGAGGGCTGTGTGGCAATATGTGACGACATAGAAATTCCTATTGACAGGGCTTTACTTAACGGTGTTGTCGCTATTTGCTCAATTTTTGACCTTGATGAGAGTGCTATCCAAGCCTCTATCGCTGACGAAGACGAGGCAAGCGTAAGCTTTCTAATGGACGATATTTCCTATACAGTTACATATGGAGACGACTGCCTTCCGTCGCTTATTGAAATTAGCACAGATGGCTTTTCGCACATTCTAAGGGTACTTGAAATAACAAAATAAAAAAGGATTTCGCGCTAGGCGAAATCCTT
>JAGALI010000131.1 GCA_017625275.1 Clostridia bacterium | reverse complement strand
TATTTTTTCATCCTCATAAAGCTTATTAGAAGGTATTTCTCCACTTATTATTTTACAAAAAATGCAATCCATTTGTTTTCTCCTTGAATTAAATAAATTTTTGTTGTATACTATATATGATTTTAACACAGTTTACATATTTTTTCAAGGATACGAAATGAATAATTTTAAAAAACATATTTTCAACACCTTTTCTTGCGATTTATGGGATTACTTAAAATCCTCTAATAAGCCGATTCTTATATATGGAATGGGCAATGGTGCTGATAAAATAATTCGCGTTTTATCTGATTACGGAATAGAATATAATGATTTCATAATTCTCCTTTCGTTTGGCACGCATCTTGAGGATGTTATGAATAAAATTTATGAGCTTGATGAAAATTATGAGCTTTACTCCCCTGATGTTCCTGTTTGTGATGGTCAAATATTTAACGAATCTTTCTTTGATAAGCATATTATAGAGCTTCAAAACGCTAGAAATTTATTTTGTGACGATAAATCAAAAGAAATTTTCGATGATATTATCAGATTTAAGCTTACTGGAAGGCTAGAATTTCTTCGTTCTACTGAATCCAATGAGGAGTCGTGCGACAAACTTTTAGCTTTAAATTCTTATAATACATATCTTGATTTAGGCGCTTACAATGGTGACACTATTAGAAAATTCCTTAATTTATGCCCTAACATTAAGGAAATATACGCGTTCGAGCCCGACTTTAGAAATTTCAAAAAGCTCTTAGCATATGCTCAAAATGAAAAAAGAGCCAAGATAAACGCCTTCAATTACGCTTCTTGGAATGAGGATAGTATTCTTAACTTCTCTGCCTCTGGAAATAGAAATTCTTCTGGTGCTGGAACTGTATCTCATCAAACCAAATTCATTCCAGTTGAAGCTAAAAGACCTGACAATATAATTTCAAGAATTGATTTTATAAAATATGATGTTGAGGGTGCAGAATACAATGCAATTCTTGGTAGCACGGGGCTTATTACCTCTTGCTCGCCTGATTTACTTATTTCCTTGTATCATAAAAGTGAGGATTTATTTGAGTTGCCTTTATTGATAAACTCTATTTCAGCTGATTATAACCTTTATTTAAGAAGACTTCCTTACATACCTGCTTGGGATTTGAATTTATATGCAATAAAAAAGCAAGCGCTTTAAAAGTGCTTGCTTTTTATTTTTATTATTCTGTTACTGAAGCTAGAGCCTTTTCGTAATCACGATTGATTGCTCTTTCAAGAAGATCATAAGCGTATGCATCCTCACTAATTCCCTTACTAATGCAAACGATTTGGAGCTTTTTCTTAAGAGATGCGCTTATTGATGTTCTTACAAAAGCTGTACGAGCCTCTTTTTCAACCTTTCTAGGTCTTCCACGCTTCTTTGCTTCCTTCTTTTCTACTGCAGGAATTATTGCAGGAGTAGATTCAACTCTTACTGGTTCTTCTGTTTTAACCTCAGATCTCATTGCGTCTGCGATACCATAAATTTTCTTAGCCATGATTATTCCTCCTCAGATACTGCTTTTATAATTTCTTCAATAGCTTCTGCGTATTGTCCTGTTACCTTGTGCTTTGGAGCATAGTCAAATAAGCTCTTGCAAAGCGCTTGGCTTTCTCCCACAGGTGCTGGGAAAGTACCGATCATGGTGTTAAATACCTTAACGCCATATTCATTACTTACTAATTCAACCTGCTCACGAATTTCACGAGCAAGCTTTGTGTGATTATTTTTAGTGAAAAGAATTCCGGCAATATGTATATCTCTATCATATACTCCAACAGCCTGTCTAACGGTATCAATCATCTTACCACAGCCTCTTGCCGAGAAGAAACCAACCTCAGATACTACAACAACACTATCCGCAACCATAAAAACATTATATGTAAAGGTGTTAATAGCAGGCGGGCAGTCAATTAAAACATAATCATATGAGCCAAGCTTGTCCTTTAACGCTTGGAACAAAAGCAGCTCTCGTCCAACCTTTCCACTGATTTCCATTTCTCTATATCCAAGAGCTGAGTCGCTAGGAATGATATCACCATAAGGAGTTGCCTTAATTGTATCCTCAAACTTTGCTTCTCCAAGAAGCAATTCAGAAACTGTATTTTCTCCCTCTGTATCAACACCAACACAGGATGTTAGGTTTCCCTGAGGGTCCATATCAATCATCAATACCTTTTTGCCTTTTTTGGTGGCTAAATACGCAGCAGTCTGCATAGTAGTTGTTGTTTTTCCAACGCCACCCTTTTGGTTGATAAAACAAATTTTATGTGCCATAGTTGTCCTCCGCATTATTATTTACATATATATTATAATACAAAATTCGACATTTGTCAACACTTTTTTGAATTTTATATGCAAAAAATTTAAAAACTATAAAATTTACAAATTGAAAATTTTTAAAACTCTGGAATTTCTAAATTCAAAAAATAAAATATTGCTTCTTTTCTTTTTTATAAAAAAGAAAAATCGGCTAAAAGCCGATTTTTAAAGAAATTATTTATATCACATTAATCTTATTCGAATCAAAAATCTCTATTTTAAAATCTCCACCAATAGAAATCAAGAAGCTCTTTAAGGATTCGCACACTGGATTTTCAGTATAGAAATGCCCTGCCTCAATCACATTAATTCCCATCTCTTCTGCATCAAGCATTGAGTTATAGCTGGCATTACCGGTAACTAAGGTATCTGCTCCTGCTGAAATTGCACAAGGAATCATATCCTTTCCATCACCACCAACCAAGTAAACCTTACTTACTATTCTGCCACCAATATAGCTTACAACTGGTGAACCAAGAGCTTTTTTAACCTTTTTTGCAAATGCTTGAACAGGCATTTCATCAACAAGCGTACAGATTCTTCCCAAGGGGTCATTTGTGTCCTTTTCACAGCTACTAAATCCAAGAGCTAAAGCCAAGGTATCGTTAACCCCTAAATCTGCTGCATCGAGCCTTGTGTGAAAGGACATTACTCTTATGCCATTTTTAATTAAAGAAATCAACTTTTTTTGCGTATGATTGCATTCACAAATGGCACTTTGCGCTTTGAAAACTAACGGATGATGAGAAATAATCGTATCATAACCCTTTTTTATTGCATAATTTATGGTTTCATTAGTTACATCTAATGCAATAAGCACCTTTTTTACAGGCTTTTTTAAATCATCGGCACACATAATTCCGTCATTGTCCCAATCACAGCTAAGACTCTTTGGAAATTTAGCATCTAATGCCTTATACAATTCATAAAATGTCATTTTAGTCCCTCCATTTCTTTTATTTGGCTCTCAAGATGTGCCGTATCACATCCACCTTTTATTAATCCGTTTATGATTTTTTGTTTTTTTGTAATGCTAAAGTCCAAAAAATCATAAAATATATTTTCTTTACCTTCTATATTTCTTTTTCCAAGCTCAAGCTCTACATCTGTAAATTCATGATGTTTTCCATCATAAAAAGCACAAATGATTTGATAATATTTTCCATCCTCGCATACTATAGCTTCCTCTGATATGCAAAATCCCTTTGTTAAATATGAGCGTAGCTCATAAATGCTTGTCATCGGCTGAAGGATGAGCTTTATTTTAGGATTTTTTATATAGTCACAAGAATCTAAGATTTGAGCTATAAGCTCTCCTCCCATTCCACAAATAAGAATATCGGTTGGTTGATAACTTGGGATTCCATCTAATCCATTTGTAACGCATGTTGTGATGCTTTTTTCGAGCTTATATTGAGAAATATTTTCTCTTGCTCTAGCAATTGGTCCCTCGTTAATATCAGAGGCAATTGCATGCTTTGCAATTCCATTAAGCATCAAATAAATTGGTATGTAAGCGTGATCTGTTCCAATATCAGCGACAACAGCACCGTCACGCACAAATTGCGCGACGGTGTTTAGTCTTTTACTTAGTTTCAATTCTTTCATTTCTTGCTTTCGAAATATGCATTGATTTTTGCAATTAGCTCATCAGCATTTGTTCCATGTGCTGCACAAGCGTCCTCAATGCTTTCACCTCTTGAATGAGGACATCCAAGACAGTGCATTCCTATTTCAAAGAAAAATTGTGCTGTTTCAACGTCATAATCAAGCACATCGCCAATAAGAGTTTGCTTTGTAACTTCCATTTTTATTCTCCTTGCATTAATTTAATATTTCCACCGACAGAGGCAAGCTTCGGAACAATATCCTCGTAGCCTCTTACGATATAGTTAACATTATTAATAGTACTAACCCCTTCAGCACCAAGCGCTGCAACAACCAACGCAGCACCAGCCCTTAAATCTGTAGCATCAAGCACTGCGCCTCTAAGCTTCGATTTGTTTATTTTTATTGTATTATCAAAGCGTTCAATGCTTGCCCCCATTTTTAGTAGCTCCGAAGCATATGCAAAGCGTCCAGGAAATATTTTTTCCTCTACACTTCCGCCACCATCGCAATAGCAAAGCAAAGCCGAAAATTGAGGGTGTAAATCCGTTGGGAAGCCAGGATATGGCGCCGTCTTGACAGAAATGCCCCTTGGTTTTTCAGAGCTAACATATATTTCATCATTTCCAAATGACATTCTAATATTCATAGAATCAAATGTGCTTTTAAGAAACTTAACATGCTCATATTGAGCGTTCCCAATAGTTAAAGCTCCTCCAGTAACGCCAACACATGTAACATAGGTAAGCATCTCTATCATATCGGAATAGATGCGATATTTTACGCCGTTTAGCTTTTGCACGCCTCTTACCCTAATATATCCACCAAAATGTAAAATATCAGCACCAGAAGCGTTTAAAAACCTTATCAAATCTATAACATGAGGCTCCTTTGCCACATTCTCGATAATACTTTCTCCTTCAAGAAGAACAGTGGCTAGCACCATATTTATTGTAGCACCTACAGAAATTTTGTCAAGAGTTATTTTATTACTTTTCGGGCGATTTTTGTATTTTAATTCTATAAAGCCATCTCTTTCGCCACCCTTAGCACCAAGCCTCTTCAACCCATTTATATGCTGCTCCAAGGGACGAGAGCCAAAATTGCATCCTCCAGGATACGGCATATAAACGCTTCCATATCTTGTAAGACAAGTAGACATCAAATATGAAGACGCTCGCATTTTGGATATGCGTTCGAAGCTAAGAGATTGATTTTTTGCATTTTTCGCATTAATTTTCACTGTGTGCGCATCTATTTTTTCTACAAACGCGCCCATTTGTTCCAATATCGAAAGCGCGTTTTCAACATCACTCACTTTGGGTAAATTTTCTAAAACGCACTCGTCTTGTATAAGCAAGCAGGCAAAAATTATAGGAAGGGCAGAATTTTTCATTCCACTTATTTCTATTTTTCCACTTAATCTTTGTCCACCCTCAATTAAAATTTTATCCATTTT
>JAGALI010000130.1 GCA_017625275.1 Clostridia bacterium | reverse complement strand
GGAACTACAATATTATACCTTATGGCTGATATAATATCAAAATGTAAAAGCGAATATACTGCCCTTGTACCACCACAGCCGGGACAATACATATATAGAGAGCTTGCGAGTGCACATTTAAAATTATGATCCATAAGAATATCGGATACTATTACAAAAGCAACAAGAAGTATTACAGCGATAATATTGCCATATATTAAAAGTCTTTTAGTTTTTTTCATATGCCCTCCTGCTCTTTATTTATACTAATTCTACCATATAAAAATAAAAATTGCAATTATTTCTAAAACTATTGCAAATTTATTAATAAAGTGATAATATATTATTGTAAATTTATATTAAGGAGAGACTTATGGATAATAATTTTATGGAAGCTCCTAACAAGCAAAACAAGGCCTTTGGTATTGCATCTATGGTTTGTGGAATTCTTTCACTTCTTTGCTGTTGCTGTAATACATATATTGGCATTGCTATTGCGGTTGCCGCTATCGCGCTTTTTGTGCTTGAAAAGGTGCTTGTAAAATCAACCTCGGGTATGGCTATTGCGGGCTTGGTTTGCGGAATTATTTCTATCGTAATTTGCATTCTTTCGCTTGCTCTTACAAATCTAATTATGGAGCTACTTCCTGAGGACCTTTTGGAAGAAATGAGCTCAATTATGGGCGATTCTTACCAGTTCTAATATAATAACAATCAAAAAAATGCTTTTCCTCGGAAAGGCATTTTTTGTAATATATAAAATTTGTCCTGCATATGCTTTAATATAAAATTGCTCGTTTTGGAGGGTTATATGAACATATACGAGGACATAGCAAAAAGAACTAATGGCGAAATTTACATAGGTGTTGTAGGTCCTGTTAGGAGTGGAAAATCAAGCTTTATCAAGAAGTTTATGGAAGGCGCTATCATTCCAAGCATTGAGTCAGAATACGACAAGGAGCGCGCAAAGGACGAAACCCCTCAAAGCGCCTCTGGAAAAACAATTATGACAACTGAGCCCAAGTTTGTTCCAGACGAGGCTGTATCCATACGCATAGGTGATACACGCATGAATGTGCGTCTTATTGATTGCGTTGGTTATTTGATTGAGGGCGCACTTGGAGCGAGCGAAAATGAGGCTGTTCGAATGGTTTCCACCCCTTGGTCTAGTGAGCCTATGGAATTTGAAAAGGCCGCTGAGCTTGGCACAAAAAAAGTAATTACTGACCACTCTACTGTAGGGCTTGTAGTAACCAGCGATGGCTCTTATGGTGATTTTTCAAGAGAGGATTACGTCAGTGCAGAAAGGCGTGTTGTGAACGAATTACAGACACTTGGCAAGCCATTTGTTATAATTCTTAATTCTGCTTCTCCAGAAAGTGAGCAAGCGCACGAGCTGGCGATAAGCCTTGAGGAAAAATATGGCGCTCCTGTTGCGCTTGTTAATGTGCTTGAGCTTTCAACAGAGGATTTTGAAGGCATCTTAAAGCTTTTGCTTGGACAATTTAGCATAAACGAAATTAAATTTATGCTTCCTAAATACATTTCCTCTCTTGACAATGACCACTGGCTAAAATCAAGCATTATATCATCTATTAAGGATGCTTGTCTTGAGGCTTCAAAAATTGATGATATTGATAAGGTGCTAGATATTCTTTCAAAAAATGAATATATTGATAAAAAGCCATCTAGCGTATGTAATCTTGGAACAGGCGAAATTATGGTTAATGTGTCGCTAAATGAGAATTTATACTATAAAATTATCAGCGAGCTTTGTGGTACGCAAATCGAAGATGATGAGGCACTATTCTCTACAATTAAGATGCTTAGTCTTGCTAAAAATGAATTTGATAAATTCACCTCTGCAATTGATGAGGTTAACGAAACCGGATATGGCATTGTGCTTCCTGATGTTGACGACATGACGCTTGAGGAGCCTGAAATTGTCAAGCAATCTGGCGCTTATGGTGTTAAGCTACGTGCCTCTGCTCCATCTATCCATATGATTCGCGCGACGATTGAGACCGAAATCAATCCTATTGTTGGTACTGCTGAGCAATCTCAAGAAATTATAAAATATATGCTTGAGGAATTTGAGGACGATCCAAAGAAAATTTGGGAATCGAATATGTTTGGCAAGTCGCTTTACGAGCTTGTTAACGAAGGGCTTCACGCAAAGCTTGAGCATATTTCAGATGATTCTCGTGCGCGACTTTCTGATACTCTTTCTAGAGTTATAAATGAAGGCTCAAATGGTCTTATTTGCATAATTCTATAAATACAAAAAAGGACTCTCATAGAGAGCCCTTTTATTGTTTTATAAAGTTAGGTTAGATTAACCAATGATTTCAGTAACCTGACCTGAACCTACTGTACGGCCACCCTCACGAATAGCGAAACGGAGACCCTTTTCGATAGCGATAGGAGTGATAAGCTCAACTTCCATAACTACGTTATCGCCAGGCTTCGCCATGTCGGTATCCTTAAGAGTGATTGTACCAGTAACGTCAGTTGTTCTGAGGTAGAACTGAGGTCTGTAGTTTGAGAAGAATGGCTTTGAACGGCCGCCTTCCTTTTCAGTAAGAACGTAAACAGTGCCTACGAACTTTGTGTGTGGGTTGATTGAACCCGGCTTGCAAAGAACCTGTCCTCTTTCGATTTCGTTCTTTTGAACGCCACGGAGAAGAAGACCAACGTTGTCACCAGCCTCAGCGCTGTCCATAAGCTTATGGAACATTTCGATACCAGTAATAACTGTCTTTCTCTTTTCGTCTGTAAGACCTACGATTTCAACTTCGTCAGCCATCTTAACAGTACCACGCTCTACTCTACCTGTAGAAACAGTACCACGACCAGAAATTGAGAATACATCCTCTACTGGGAGAAGGAATGGGAGATCAGCCTTTCTTTCAGGAGTTTGGATATAGCTGTCAACAGCGTCCATAAGCTCCCAAATGCAAGCATACTCTGGAGCAGATGGGTCTCTGTTCTCAGAAACAAGAGCGTTTCTAGCAGAACCACGGATGATTGGAATGTCATCACCTGGGAAGTCGTACTCAGAGAGAAGGTCACGAATTTCCATCTCAACGAGGTCGAGAAGCTCTGGGTCGTCAACGTCATCACACTTGTTGATGAAGATTACGAGAGCTGGAACGCCAACCTGACGAGCAAGAAGAACGTGCTCACGAGTTTGAGCCATAGGGCCGTCTGTACCAGCAACAACGAGGATAGCACCGTCCATCTGAGCAGCACCAGTGATCATGTTCTTTACATAGTCAGCGTGGCCTGGGCAGTCAACGTGAGCGTAGTGACGATTTTCTGTCTCGTACTCAACGTGACGGG
>JAGALI010000019.1 GCA_017625275.1 Clostridia bacterium | reverse complement strand
TATTGTTTCTCAAAGAACGGCATCTATCGCAAATGCTGATAAAATTGTTGTGTTGAATGATGGCGCTGTGGCTGGCATTGGCAAGCACGAGGATTTATTAGAAAGCTGTCTTGTTTATTCGGAAATTTATAATTCTCAGTTTAAAAAGGAGGGCAAATGATGAAAAAATCAGCTTTTAAGCTCTCCACAATAAAGCAAGTGCTTCATTACACAAAGAAGCACAGACCTCTGCTTCTTTTATCTATTATTTTAGCAACTATAACAGTAGCGTTAACTCTGTATATACCAATTATAATTGGTCAAGCAATTGACCTTCTTGATGAAGGCTTTTCTTCGGTTGACTTTAATGCAATTCTAGAATTACTTGTGAGAATTGCAATAATCGTGGCCATTATTGCTCTTTTACAATGGATTATGAATAACATTAACAACATGATTACCTATAATGTTGTTAAAAATGTCCGTGATGAAGCCTTTTGTAAAATAGAAAAGCTACCTTTAAAATACATTGACTCTCATCCTCATGGAGAAATTGTAAGTAAAATTGTTGCTGATGTAGATCAATTTGCAGATGGTCTTTTGATGGGATTTACACAGCTTTTTACAGGTGTTATTACAATTCTCGGAACATTTATATTTCTCATTATAATCGATTTCAAAACAGCACTTGTAGTTGTTTTACTAACCCCATTATCTCTTTTTATTGCTAGCTTTATCGCAAAGAAAACATATTCAATGTTCCAAGAGCAATCAAGAGTACGAGCCGAGCAAACTGCTATTATTGATGAGATGATAGGCAATTTAAAGGTTGTTAAGGCCTTCTCTCACGAGGATGAGGCAATTGAAAAATTTGATGAAATTAATCAAAGACTGCAAAAATGCTCCGTAAAGGCGATTTTCTTCTCTTCACTCGTGAATCCTACCACAAGGTTTATAAATTCGCTTGTTTACGCCTCTGTTGCCCTTGTAGGTGCATTTACCGTTATTGGTTCTGCAGGTGTGGCGCTCAGCGTTGGTGCTCTTGTTAGCGTGCTTAGCTATGCTACTCAATTTGCAAAGCCGTTTAATGAAATTTCAGGTGTTGTAAGTGAGCTTCAAAATGCACTTGCATGCGCTGATAGAATTTTCGAGCTCATAAACGAGGATACAGAAACTCCTGATGCTGATGATGCCTTATTGCTTGAAAAAGTTAATGGGAATGTTGACATCAAAGATGTGTGCTTTTCTTATTCTCCTGACAAGCGCCTTATTGAGAATTTAAATCTAAGCGTAAAAAATGGTCAAAGAATTGCTATTGTAGGTCCTACCGGCTGTGGCAAAACTACTATTATAAATCTTCTTATGAGATTTTATGATGTATGCAGTGGCTCAATATGCGTTGATAATAATGATATAAGGTCCATAAAGCGCGCTTCCTTGCGCGAAAGCTACGGAATGGTGCTACAGGAGACCTGGATTAGAAACGCATCAATTAGAGACAACATAGCCATTGGAAAGCCAGATGCTACTGACGATGAAATTATTGAGGCTGCAAAGCTTTCTCATGCACACAGCTTTATTAAACGCTTGCCTCAAGGCTACAATACAATAGTTGCCGAGGAAAGCTCTCTACTTTCTCAAGGTCAAAAGCAGCTTTTGTGCATTGCGCGAATTATGCTCGCCTTACCTCCTATGCTCATTCTTGATGAGGCGACCTCATCTATAGACACTAGAACCGAGATTAAAATTCAAGACGCCTTTGCTACTATGATGAAGGGAAGAACCTCCTTTATCGTAGCTCATCGCCTATCAACAATTAGAGAGGCTGATGCAATTTTAGTTATGGATAGTGGAAAAATTATTGAGCAAGGCACTCATACCGAGCTACTACAGAAAAAAGGCTTCTATTATAATCTTTATAATAGCCAATTTGAAGGTCAATAATATAAAAAAGCTCTCGCAATAACGAGAGCTTTTATTATGTAAATTTTTTATTCCGCAGAAATAACATAGAAGTAAACAGGCTGTGCGCCATTAATGAGATTCACCTCTACGCCTGAACCAAGAGCATTTTTAAAGAATTCCTCGG
>JAGALI010000129.1 GCA_017625275.1 Clostridia bacterium | reverse complement strand
CGATGGCTCTTTTTTTATTCAAAATAAACAAAATTGATAAATTTTAGAATTTTAAAATTCAATTATCTATAATTTCGCCATAAATTCGTTCGTCATCAGCGCTTATTAAGGCAACGTTTTTAATTTGTCCGCTTAATTTAACGTCACTTTTTGCCTTGACCTCAATAAAATTACAGGTGTGTCCATACATAAACTCTCCATCGTAATTTTCAAATAAAACAGAAGCGACCTTGTGAGTGCGTATGAAATTATTAAATAGCTCTTTTCTAATTTTAATTTCTAATTTAGACAAATGTCTAAGTCTATTCTTTTTTATATCCTCTGGCACTTGATTTGACATGCTATAAGCAACAGTACCCTTGCGCTTTGAATATGGGAAAATATGAAGACGCATAAATCTTTGTTCCTTGAAAAAATCAAGCGTTTGAGCAAAGTCCTCGTCGGTTTCTTGAGGAAAGCCTGTAATTACATCAGCGCTTAACATAAGGTCTGGTATTTGAGATTTCATATATTCAATGTTAGCCCTCGCCATATCAATGTTATATTTTCGTTTCATAAGTGCTAAAATTCTCGAGCAACCACTTTGCATTGAAATGTGAAAATGAGGCATAACCTTTGATAGACCTTTAATATTGTCAATAAATTCTTTTGTTAGTGATACAGGATCTAAGGATCCTAGGCGAATTCTTTCAAGACCTTCTATTTGATTAACCTCAGAAAGCAAGTCCGCAAGAGAATATCCATTTTCAAAATCCTTGCCATATGAGGCAGTTTCGATTCCTGTGAGAACAACCTCCTTTGTGCCTTCAGATACAGCAGCTTTAACCTCGGATAAAATATTTTCACGATTATCTGAGCGAACAGACCCACGCGCCTTTGGAATTATGCAGTAAGCGCATTTTGAATCACAGCCATCTTGGATTTTTATGAACGCCCTTGTTCTAGTCAAAGGAGCACTAACGCTCATTTGATCAAACCTTGAGCTGTAAATGTCAGGCATATAAGTGCATTTTTCTTGATTTTTATCAAGGAGCTCGAGTGCCTTTTTGGCGATTATTGATTTTCCGTTATTTCCACAAACGAAATTAACACCGTCAATTGCAAGCGCCTCATCAGGATTGATTTGAGCATAACAGCCAGTAACAATTATAACAGCATTTGGATTTTTAGAGGTACATCTACGAATAAACTGTCTAGATTTTCTATCGCTTTCGGAGGTTACAGTACAGGTGTTAATAATGTAAATATCGCATACCTCATCCTTGTCGCAAATTTCAACACCATTTTTAGCAAGCTCTTGCATGATAGCATCGCTTTCGTATTGATTTACTCTGCATCCAAGCGTTAATATCGAGGCCTTAATCATAGATACACTCCTTCCGTTTCAGTTACTTACACATTATTTTAACACATTTTTTCTCATATGTAAATTCTAAATTGAGAAAAAACGAAATTATTGAAAAATATGCTTGAAAAAGGACGAATATACCCTTATAATTATAATTAAGGAATAATAAGGAGAGTATTATGGGGAATTTATTTGTGTCTAAGCATCCATTGGTCGCGCATAAATTATCTATTATGAGAGACAAAAACACATCAAATGATGTGTTTAGAGCTATGCTTTATGAAATTTCGTCTCTTATGTGCTACGAGGTAACAAGAGACCTTTTAACAGATGATTATGAGTTGGAAACACCACTTCAAAGGACAATAGGTAAGAAGCTAGCTGACAAGATTGTAGTAGTGCCCATTCTTCGCGCTGGCCTTGGAATGATTGATGGATTTTTAAAGCTTATACCGAATATAAGCGTTGGTCACATAGGACTGTACAGAGATCATGAAACGCATCTTCCCATAAAATATTATTGCAATCTTCCAAGGCATGCTCCTAAAAGCGAAATAATAGTGGTAGATCCAATGCTGGCAACAGGTGGAAGTGCAGCAGATGCTATTGACATGCTAAAGTCAGAGGGCTGTGAAAGAATAAGGTTTTTGTGTCTTGTATCAGCGCCTGAGGGAATAGAGCTATTGCAAAAAAGACATCCAGATGTTGATATATATACTTGCGCTCTAGACGAAAAATTAAATGAAAATGCATATATTCTTCCTGGCCTTGGTGATGCTGGTGACAGAATTTTTGGTACAGATTAATGAGAGAATTTATAATTAATGCAAATGACGCAGGACAGCGCCTTGATAAGTTCGTTTTGAAGGCAGTCAAGGGAATACCTGTTTCACTTATGTATAAAGCTATTCGTTTAAAAAAGATAAAGGTAAACAGAAAAAGGGCAGAGCAAAAGCAGATGCTTGCTCTTGGTGATACTGTTCAACTGTTTTTGCCGGAGGAGCTTTTTGAAAATAAAATTTCTGATAATGAGCTTTTTGCAATAAAACCAAGCATAAACATAGTTTATGAGGATGAAAATCTTATTCTTTGTGACAAGCCTGCAGGGGTTTTAGTCCATAGTGGTGATGGTGACGGAAAGACTAGTGGTGATGGCGCATCCGCCGATAGAAACACACTTGTTTATCATATTCAAGCATATCTTGCCCAAAGGGGTGAATATAACCCGACAGAAGAAAATTCCTTTGCTCCAGCTCTTTGCAACAGAATTGATAGAAATACTGGAGGAATAGTTATTTGTGCAAAAAACGCACAGGCTCTAAGAGATATAAACGAAAGAATAAGAGAAAATAAGCTGACAAAGCTTTATCTGTGTGTGGTTCATGGGAAAATGCCTAAAAATAGCGACACTCTTAGTGATTTTTTGAT
>JAGALI010000128.1 GCA_017625275.1 Clostridia bacterium | reverse complement strand
AGGGATACAGAATGCCTGGAGACCAATACCGATAGCTGCAGCAGCGTCAGCAGCCTTTGTGCAGCCCTTCTTAATTGCGATAGCTGCGCCTACTGTGTAAGCCCAAACAGCGTTTTCAAAGCAAATAGGTTGAGTTTCTCTTACGATTTTGTCGCAGTCGATACCCTTTGCAAGAGTGATTTCCTTACACTCTTCAATGGACTTAATGCCATATTCCTTAAGAGCTGCATTGATTTTGTCAACTCTTCTTTCATATCCTTCAAACAATGCCATAATCGTTAACCCCCCTTATTGCTTTCTTGGGTCGATATAGTGATCAGCCTCAGCGAATCTACCATATGTACCCTTAGATTTTTCGTAAGCTTCATTTGGCTCCATGCCCTTCTTAATGAAGTCAGTCATCTTGCCGAGAGAAACGAACTCATAGCCAATAACCTGATTATCCTTATCAAGAGCCATTCTTGTGCAGTAGCCCTCAGTCATTTCGAGATAACGAACGCCCTTAGCCTTAGTACCATACATAGTACCAACCATTGAGCGCGCACCCTTACCAAGGTCCTCCATGCCTGCACCGATAACAAGACCACCCTCAGAGAAGGCAGACTGTGTTCTTCCATAAACGATTTGAAGGAAGAGCTCACGCATAGCAGTGTTAATAGCGTCACATACAAGGTCAGTGTTAAGCGCCTCAAGAATTGTCTTGCCTGGAAGAATTTCTGCAGCCATAGCAGCAGAGTGAGTCATACCAGAGCATCCGATTGTCTCAACAAGAGCCTCTTCAATAATACCATTCTTTACATTGAGAGAGAGCTTACAAGCGCCCTGCTGAGGAGCACACCAGCCAATACCGTGTGTGTAGCCTGAAATGTCAGTGATTTCCTTTGCTTGAATCCACTTTCCTTCTTCAGGAATAGGAGCTGGACCATGCTTAGGTCCCTTAGCAACGGAGCACATGCTTTCAACTTCGTGTGAATAAATCATATGAAAATCTCCTTGAAAATAAAATTTTTTCGAATATATTATACATTATTTACAGAATAAAATCAACCTCTTTTTAACAAAAAACGATATTTTTCGTTTATTAATAAAAACACCTCAAAATCATTGGTGAAAATAGACTAAAATTACCAAAATTATATTTACTTTTTATTTAAAATATGATAGAATAAAATTTGATAAATTTTTGGAGGGATATTATGCGAATAGATAAGCTTTTGTCTGAAATGGGCAAGGCAACGCGCAAGGAAAGCGCCACGCTTGCCAAGGCTGGTAAAATCCTTGTTAATGGCGTTGTGATTAAAAGGTCCGATACTCACATAAATCCCGAAAAGGATGTTGTCACTCTCTGTGGAAATGTGGTGCACTATAAAAAATTCACCTACATTATGCTAAATAAGCCACAGGGCTATGTCAGCGCAACCGAGGACGAAAGAGAGCAAACAGTGCTTGAGCTTTTGCCTGAGGAGGAAAGGCGCAAGGGCTTATTCCCTTGTGGCAGGCTTGACAAAAACACCCTTGGACTTATTATTTTAACAAATGATGGTGATAGCGCGCACAAAAGCCTTTCGCCAAAGCACCATGTTTCAAAGACATATCGCTTTGAGGCTAGCCTGCCTCTTACAGCCGAGGATAAGGCGCGCATTGAAAATGGAGTCGATATCGGTGGTTATGTAACAAAGCCCTGCAAAATCACGCTTTATAACGATGACGCATCAGGAGAAATTACGCTAACAGAGGGAAAATATCACCAAATCAAGCGCATGCTTGAGGCGGTTGATAATAAAATCACATATCTTGAAAGAATTAGCTTTGGCACGATTGCTCTTGACTCAAGGCTCCAGCGAGGAGAGTGGAGATACTTGACGGAGCAAGAGGAAAAAGCCTTTATAGGAGATAACAAATGAAAAAATATCTTTTGCCAAATGATGTGAATTGGTATAGAGCCAATTTTCACTGTCACACCATTCATTCTGATGGAGCTTATACTCCAGAAAAGGTGAAGGAGGTATACAAAAATCACGGATATTCAATCGTAGCATATACCGACCACGATATATTGCTTGACCATTCGGATTTAAATGACGAGGGCTTTCTCGCGCTCACAAGCTCCGAATATGCAATAAATCAGGATAAGCCAAGCTTTGATGAAATATTTGGCGTAAAAACAAACGAATGGGTGCGCAAGAAATGCATGCACCTAAACATTTTTTCAAAGGACCCTCATAACACCTTTATGCCGGCAACAAAGGTTGACCAGCATTGGATTTTGAAGGATCGCTATCCGGACACAAAATGTGATGGCTTTGTACGCGAGTATACCATAGAAAATCTAAATGAAATAATTAGACGCTGTAATGAGGCAGGCTTCCTCGTACAGCTTAACCACCCCTACTGGTCACTTAACGAAAGAGAGGACTACATAAACCTTAAGGGTCTTTGGGGTCTTGAGATACTCAATTACGGTACCGAGCTTGAAACGGGCAGCGAATACTGTCCCTACATTTATGACGATATGATAAGACACGGT
>JAGALI010000127.1 GCA_017625275.1 Clostridia bacterium | reverse complement strand
TAATGATAAAAAGTAATCTAAGCGACAATCGAGGATAAAAAATACCAGTCGAAACAAAAAAGAGGTATATGCCTCTTTTAAGTGTTAATGATTTTATAAATTTCATTTTTGGCAACGCCCCTGTCCTTGGCGACAGCCTTAATTGCGTCCATTTTTTTCATTCCAAGAGAAATATAATGCTCTAGGTGCTCCTCAATTGACATGTCAGCCCAAAATGCATTTTTTGTAGCCTCAGCCTCGGAACAGCCCTCAACAACAAGCACATATTCGCCCCTTGGCTCATTTTCCTCATAATATTTTATAGCACCAGATAGAGTAGTGCGAATAATCTCCTCGTTAAGCTTTGTAAGCTCTCTGCAAAGAGAAATTTTTCTGTCACCAAGCACCTCGAAAATATCATCAAGAGTTCTTTTAAGCTTATGTGGTGCCTCGTAAAATATAGTGGTACGCTTGTCAGCCCTTATTTCGCTTAGTCTATCCACGCGCTCACTCTTGTTAGCGCTCAAAAAGCCCTCAAAGCAAAACCTTGTGGTTGGCAGGGCGGAGAGCGCAAGGGCATTAATAACAGCACAGCACCCAGGAATTGATGTCACAATTATATCGTTTTCAGCACAAAGACGAACAAGGTCCTCGCCAGGGTCAGATATAGCAGGAGTGCCAGCGTCGGTTACAAGTGCACAGCTCTCTCCAGCCCTAAGCCTTGAAATAATAGCCTCACCACGCTCAGCCTTATTGTGCTCAAAATAACTAATCATAGGCTTTGAAATTCCGTAGCAGGAAAGAAGCTTTCCTGTGTTTCTTGTGTCCTCGGCAGCAACAAAATCAACCTCGGATAGCACCTTGAGTGCGCGCTCAGATATATCGGCAAGATTTCCAATAGGGGTAGCAACAAGATATAATGTGCCACCCTGTATCGCGTTTTTGCCCTCTTTTATAATGCTTTTATTCATACTTACTCCAAGCTACCGGCTTCGTAAATTCGGGCAAAACGCTCCGTATACTCGGTAGTTCCATCTTTATATATATAAATTGGCTCATCTACTATCATTCCGCTTTTGCCACCATGCTTTGCAGAAATTAGCAAAAGTGATGGGGCAGAGTGAGAATTAGGGTAAATAAAGGTAAGCCTTTTAGGCTCTAAATTATTGCCTTTAAGCGCAAAAATCAAATCAGCAAGCCTGTCAGGACGGTAAACAACATAAAAGTCACCACCATGCTTTAAAAGCCTTTTAGCACAAGCGCAAAAATCATTTATGTCACCAAGCACCTCGTGGCGAGCAATGTTCTTTTCCTCGAACTCGTTTGCCTTTCCAGAGCTATTGCTCATATAAGGAGGGTTTGAAAAAGCAAAATCAAGCTCACCCTGTGTGTCTACAGGCCCCACATCCTTTACATTCTTGCAAATTACCGATAGCTTGTCCGAAAGGGAGTTTAGCTCGGCATTTCGCGCGCAAAGCTCAGCAAAGCTGTTTTGAACCTCTATTCCATATATGTGCTTGCATTTGCCACGCGCAAGGGCAAGCAAGGAAACAACGCCAGTCCCAGCACCAAGCTCCACGCCTATAGCCTTAGAGCGACGAGGAAGAATTGCCGATAAAAGATATGCATCAGTGCCAAAGGTAAGTCCGTTTATTTTTTCGATAAGCCTAAGGCTTTCGTTTATTTCGTTTATTCTTTCATCTTCACGTAGTATCATAAAATCCTTAAAAATAGCCTAAAAACAACAAAGGAGCCTTTTCGGCTCCGTTGTTTATTTGAAAATTATTCCTCAACGATAGCGTCAACAGGGCAATTCTCAGCACAAGCACCACAAGAAGCGCAAGAGTCTGCATCGATTACATAGATGTCGCCTTCGGAAATGCATTCACATGGGCAGTTAGAAGCACAAGAGCCACAAGCGATGCAAGCATCTGTAATTTTGTAAGCCATTTTCAAATACCTCCGTAAGTTTTGTAATTTAATTGTAGCACAAAAATTTAATTTGTCAATATAAAATTCGAAATTATTTGTCGTCGTTCTCGTCGTTTTCTGCTTTTTCGACTTTTTTAGACTTAGGACCACTTATAACAGCAACATCATCTCTGTGATATGTTTTTACGCTTTCATTAATGCAAACCTTTATAGTTCCCTTTATAGGATTAATTTCGACAACATTTCCAACCCCATCAACGGTTTTTACGGTAGAATCGACAGGGGGAGTGAGCTTGATTTCCTCTTGATAAGCCTCATGCTCATATCTTAAGCAGCACATAAGCCTACCACAAGCACCAGAAATCTTAGCAGAATTAAGCGACAAATTTTGCTCCTTTGCCATTTTAATGGATACCTGAACAAAATCTGGCAAGAAGGACGAGCAACAGAATTGACGACCACAAACGCCAAGACCACCCATAAACTTTGTTTCATCTCTTATACCGATTTGGCGAAGCTCGATTCTTGTCTTAAATGTAGATGCAAGATCCTTAACAAGCTCACGGAAATCAATTCTTCCATCAGCTGTAAAGTAAAATGTAAGCTTTGACATATCAAAGGTATATTCAGCCTCGATGAGCTTCATCTCAAGCTCGTGCGCGTTAACCTTTGCCTGACAAATTTTAATAGCCTCAGCCTCTTTTTCTTTAATGCTCTCGCGCTTCTTTATATCAGCAGGAGTAGCGATACGGATAACAGGCTTAAGGGGTGGCACAACATCCTTTGAGGAAACAAGCTTGTTAGTTACACAAACTCGTCCAAATTCAACACCACGCGCAGTCTCAACAATGGCAAAATCAGTAGACCTCGCCACATTTCCGTTTGGTGCAAAATAATATGTTTTTCCACCCTCCTTAAAGCAAATACCAATAACCTCAATTTGCTCCTCGGTGGGTGTTGCAGTATCTATAATATTCTCGTTTGGCATTTTAATTACCTTTCTTTTTAGAATTTATCAAAATTGACATCAAAGTAAGTGATGTGTTAGAATTCATATTCAAATCACTAATAGCCAGAAGCATAGCCTCGTAGCAGGAAAGAAGCCTTGGCAGAGTGTATTTTTGTGAAATTGATGATGCAGTATCTCTTGATGTAAAGAAGCGAAGTGGCGCACCCTTGTCCTTCTTTAGAAGCATCAGGTCACCAATAACGGTTAGACAAAGAGATAAAAGCTCCTTTAAATCCTCTCTTGCCATAGAGGAATATGACATAAGCTGAGTAACGCTATCAGT
>JAGALI010000126.1 GCA_017625275.1 Clostridia bacterium | reverse complement strand
TATCGCAGGTAACCTCTGGTGCTTTACCACCCTTTTTTAGCTCGTTTATTATTTCTATTGCCTTCATATTTCCCCTTAGTTAAATGTTTCTGCATTGACAGAGGCATCCTCTCGAATAAACACAGGTATTCTTTCAAGTGGTGCATCTGTATTTATTGTTGCTTCACCATTATATTTTTTCTTAGTATAGGCATCTATCCACACACCCTGTGGCAGATATACGCTTCTTTCTCTTTGCCCAAGCTCCATTATAGGTGCGATTAAAAGGTCGCCTCCGAGCATATACTCGTCGTCAGCTTCCCACGCGCGTTTATCCTCTGGGTACATATAAAATAGTGGACGCATTGGGGGAGTGCCCCTTTCGTGTGCCTCTTTCATTATTTCTCTTATGTAAGGTCTTAGGCGCTCACGAAGGAAGATATGCTCCTTCATAATCTCATATGCCTCGTCACCATAGCTCCAAATCTCGTTGTCGCCACCAGAGAAGCAAATTCCACCACCTGTTTCGCCTATTCCGTCAACTGCCGGCTCTCTAAATCCGTGCATTCTTAGCACAGGGCAGAAGGTTGCGTATTCAAACCAGCGAACCATAAGCTCCCTATACTCGTTGCTTTCCTGATTTCCACCATCAAAGCCACCAATATCGGTTGTCCACCAAGGAATTCCTGCCATTGCCATATTGAGGCCTGCACTTACCTGACACCTTAATGACTCAAAGGTTGGCATAATGTCGCCTGACCAAACAAGTGCGCCATATTTTTGGCTTCCTGCCCAAGCGCATCTTATTAAATTTATAATATTTTCCTGTCCCTCGTGTTGCATTCCCTCATAGAAATTTTGAGCATAGGTAACAGGATAATAGTTTCCTACCTCAAGGCACTCGCCAATGTGATATTTATGGTTATCAAAATCATATTTTATGTATTCAGGCTCTGCCTCGTCAAGCCAAAAGATTTTAATGCCCTTTTCGTAGTAATTTTTCTTGCATTTATCCCAAACGAATTTTCTTGCCTCAGGATTTGTTGCATCATAGAAAACTGCATCAAAGTAGCAGTCGTGATGAGGTCCGTTGTCCTTATGGTCCTCTATCAAAAAGCCCCTTGATTTCATTTCCTCATAGTTTTCACTATCATTTTCAATTGTCGGCCAAACAGACACCATAAGCTCCGTGCCCATGTCGTTTAGCTCCTTTACCATTCCAGCTGGATTTGGAAAATAATCCTCGTCAAATTTAAAATCGCCCTGATGTGGCCAGTGGAAAAAGTCACACACTATAACGCTTAAGGGTATTCCTCTTTTGTGATATTCCCTTGCGACGCTCATAAGCTCCTCTCGTGAGCGATAGCGAAGCTTAGATTGCCAAAAGCCAAGCGCGTACTCTGGCATCATAGGTGGCTTACCTGTAAGAAGCATGTATTTTTCTAAAATCTCAGCAGGAGTGTCGCCAGCGATAACCACATAATCTATTACATCTGACATTTGTGCTGTCCATTTTGTTAGATTTTCAGCAAAGCTAACCTCTCCTATTGATGGCATATTCCAAAGAAAGCCATAGCCCTTATTTGAAATCATAAAGGGCACGCTGGCCTGTGAGTTTCTATGCGCAAGCTCAAGGGTGCTTCCCTTTAGATTAAGCTGTGGCTGCTGGTATTGACCCATGCCGAAGATTTTCTCGTCTGCCTTAGCCTCAAAGCGAGCTGTGATTTTATATTTTCCATTTGGAAGCTCAACAAATTCTCTTGCAAAAAGCTTCAAGGGGTGAGCCTGTAGTCTTTCCTCTAGAATCAGCTTATCGCCATTATAGAAGGAAAGTCTTGCGTGCTTTCCCTCTATCACAGCCTTGATTTTTCCGTTATAGACTACTGTCGTTTCCTCTCCAAGCTCCACCCTTATTTCGGGATTGCTTGTATTTTCAATAGCGCTAGGCTTTTTTGGGAAGTCGCCACCTCTTATGGCACGAATTCTAAACGCATCCCTGCCACAGGCTTCTATTTTTAATATTTCTTTTTCTGATTTTCTTATTAAAGCTGTTTTTTCTACTGAATACATAGCTCCTCCAAGGGATAATTATTTTTCTATATGCTCAATTGTCCTTTTCGCACATTCGCTGATTTTTACCATTGTGATACCGAATATGGTCGTTTCAAGAGTGTCGTTGATTGGCGCCTTCCACTCGTCTGGAATCCTTCCTTCTCCATTTGTAATTCCAACAATAGAGCCAACTGTAGCACCATTGCAGTCCGTGTCAAAGCCTGCCTCAACTGCCATACAAATGGATTTTGAATAATCGCCCTCTCCGTACAGAAGCGATGCTGCAACTATCATAGCGTTTGAAATGGTATGACACCAATCATGGAACACATGGTCATCCCAAAGCTCATAAATCTTATCAAAGCATTCCCTTTGAGATACACCAGAGGCATGCCAGCTAATAACCATTTCTATCGCCTTATATAGACGAGAGGTTGCTGGAATTTGAGCAAGTCCACCTTTTATAATATCCTCCATATTATCGGTTGAAAAGGCACAGGCAATCATTGCTGACGCCCACATTTCGCCATAAATTCCGTTTTTAATATGAGATATAGATGCGTCTCTAAATGCCATATCGGCAGCTAGCTCTGGATTTTGTGGATTAATGTAGCCAAAATAATCGCCTCGAATTTGTGCTCCTATCCATTCTCTATATGCGTTTTTATACTGTGCTGACGCAGGTGGCTCAAAGCCCTTTACAAAGTTCATAAAAGCAACTCTTTCTGCTGTACAGTATGAATTCTTTGGCTGAAGGTCAAGCCATGCGTGTGCCATATCAAGAGGCTTAAAGTCTCTGCCGTATTTTTTAATAACCTCTTGGTCAAGAACCATATAGTTAGTGTCGTCGTCAAATGGCATATAAGACACCTTGTCGGCAAAGCATTTCCATTCAAGCCATGGGTATTATTTCTTCATAGCGTCACTGAATTTATCAAAGCGAAGGTATCTTGTCATAGGATAATTATCATTATCCTTTAGCATTTCCCAAATCTGCTCCTTCCAGCATCCCTCGATAGGCTTTCCTAGCAAGCAACCACAAATTCTGCCTACCCACGCACCAAGCACCTTGTCCTCAAGGGTCTTATCATCAAGCACTCTCTTCTCGATGCTATATGGCTTACAAAGTGACTTAATTTCATTAATTGTTGATGGCTCGTTATATTTATAATCCTCACGCATTTTTGCAGCTCCTACAAGCTCAAAAATCGCATCAGCAAGCTTTTCCTTGATTTCGCCCCTTGGCATTTTAGAGATTTCCTCAAAAAGCCCTTTATATCTCTCAATATCAAGACCCTGCTCATAGGATTGACGATATTCGGTTAAAAGCTCCTCGGAATAAAGCTCCCATGGGTGTAAATTATCATAGCTTGGCAATAATTTTTCCATTTTTTATTCCTCTATTTGTAGTTTTATTACTGTATCAATTTCATCAAGCGTTGGGAATGGTGGAATATGAACGAAAACGATATTCTCACCCTCATAGCTACCAACATTCCATGGTTCTTCCATGCTTAGTCTTGCACCATCGCTTAGGCGAGTAGCCATTTTCACCTTATATGGGAAGCTTGGCATTGCTATTGTATCTTGATTTTGGTCGATGAGGTGTAGATAAACTGCACCTTCTCCCTTTGTGAGTCTACCCCACTCTGGCTTTGGATATGATGCGATTCCACACTTATAAATTGAGGCTGAGTTTTTATCCATCCATTCTCCAACCTCGGTTAGAATTTCAACGCTTTTCTTTGGTATATTTCCTCTAGCGTCAGGGCCTACATTGAGGATTAGGTTTCCACCCTTGCTTGTACATTCAACGAGCATTCTAACTACATTCTTAGCACTTTTGTAGTTCATATCAGCCTCGCTATAGCCCCAGTTATCATTAAGAGTCATACAGGTTTCCCAAGGAATTGGATTGCCCTTGTAGTCGCAAACGCCATTTGCTGGTATCATTTGCTCTGGCGAGCCAAAGTCACCTGCATAATACACAGGCTCATCAACCTTAATGTCACCACCGATACGGTCGTCGATAATAAGGTCTGGGTTAATCTCACGCGCCATTTTTACAAGCTTGGTTGCCTCCCATTTTTCGCCTGTCATATCATCATAATGGAAATCAAACCACATAATATCAATTTTTCCGTAATTGGTAAGAAGCTCTCTTACCTGATTATGTAGATATTCTACATATCTATCGAAGCGCTTGCCCTGCTCATTAAATGCCTCATTATCTCGCATTGGGTGATGTGCGTCCTTATATGCAGGGTAATCTGGATGATGCCAGTCAAGCAAGGAATAGTAAAATCCTACCATTATGCCCTCTGCACGAAACGCCTCTACATATTCCTTAACAAGGTCTCGTCCTGCTGGGGTATTAGTCGCTTTATAATCTGTATATTGGCTGTCGAAAAGGCAGAAGCCGTCATGATGCTTCGTTGTAAGCACTGCATACCTCATTCCCGCCTTCTTTGCAAGACGCGCCCACTCCCTTGGATTATAATCCACAGGGTCAAAGGTGTCAAAATATGGCTGATAATCCTCTATCGTTAGCTTATCCACGCTTCTTATCCACTCACTTCTGCTAGCTCTTGCTGGAATTGCATAAAGTCCCCAGTGAATAAACATACCGAAGTGTCTATCCATCATTGGCTGTACTCTTTTAATTCTTTTCTTATCCATATTTCACTCCTAAATAAAATAAATTGTCTTGATGTCAATTAAGCCCTCGCCTACATAGTAAAAATATAGTGGGTAGGTGCCGTTTGGTATTTTCACCTCTGTGTCTGCTTTTTTCCATGTAGCTGTGTCGCTAATTTCGATTTGCGCGATTGCATCCTCGTCCATTCCAAGCCTTATTTCAAGCCTGCCATTTGGAGTCTGTGCTCCACTACAATATTCAACACCGATTTTAGAGGCATCATCAAAGTTGAAATATTTATAGCCAATAAATGTGCCGTCTCCAACCTCGGAAATAATTTGATCCTCTCCCTTATTGTTAATGTGAGGCAAGCACATATCAGTGCAGTGTCCGTGTGGCATGCTTCCGTTTGTGAGATTACAGCAAATTGTCGCTGGATAATCTCCGTTTGCCACAAGTGGTCCACCATTTAAGCCACAAGAGGTCATTTCAACCTGTGGAATTTTGCCATCTGGTAGAATTTCAATCCTTTCAGCACAAGCCTGTCTTGAATACTCGTTTTTTCTTGTTTGGCGATGATAGAAAACATACCACTCACCATTGATATTCTCTATACTACCATGGGTGTTGCCTGTACGGGCTAGGCGATCCTTTGGTAGTCTGCCCTTATAGTA
>JAGALI010000125.1 GCA_017625275.1 Clostridia bacterium | reverse complement strand
GTTCTTCCTAACGAAAACACAGACGGTAAGGACTTGTTTGAGGAAGTAATTAGAGAAGACGGCAAAAAGGATATCCAAAGACTTGATGAAGAAACAAGAAACAATCCAGAAGCAATCAAGGCACTTCTTGAGGAAGGTAAGCTAAAGATTTGCGACGGTAAGACAATACTTTACGATGGACGTACAGGTGTACCATTTGATAACCCTGTAACAGTGGGAATTATGTATTACCTCAAGCTTCACCACCTTGTTGACGATAAGATTCACGCTCGTTCAACAGGTCCTTACTCACTCGTTACACAACAGCCTCTTGGCGGTAAGGCACAATTTGGTGGTCAGCGTTTTGGAGAAATGGAAGTATGGGCGCTTGAGGCGTATGGCGCAGCATACACACTTCAAGAAATTCTTACTGTTAAGAGTGACGATATTATTGGTAGAACAAAAGCATTTGAAGCAATCGTTAAGGGCGCTAACATTCCAACACCAGGCGTTCCAGAATCCTTCAAGGTGCTTGTTAAGGAGCTTCAGGCTCTCGCCCTTGATATCAAAATTCTTGATAAGGATGGCAATGAAATTGAGCTTTCTAATCTTGGCGAGGAAGAGCTTGCACCAATGAATATCGTATCCCCAGCAGCTGATGAGCTTCCAGAGGATAATGATGCTGGCGAAGATGACGAGCAAGAGGATGAATTCAACGATTTCGATGATTTCGATGATGTAGAAGAGGACTTTCCGGGGGACTTTGATGCTTCGGAAGTCGATGACGAAGACTAACAAAAACTACTAAAAGAAGGAAAATGCTGATGGAACATACATTTGATTCTATAAAAATAGGTCTTGCTTCTCCGGAAATGATTAGAAGTTGGTCTTGGGGCGAGGTAACAAAGCCCGAAACCATCAACTACCGTACACAAAAGCCTGAGAAGGATGGTCTTTTCTGCGAAAAGATTTTTGGTCCTACAAAGGATTGGGAATGCTTTTGCGGTAAATATAAGCGCTCTCGTCATAAGGGTCACAGATGTGAAAAGTGTGGCGTAGAGGTAACGACAAAAAAGGTTCGTCGTGAAAGAATGGGACATATTGAGCTTGCATGTCCTGTATCTCACATTTGGTATTCTAAAGCAATCCCATCAAGAATGGCATTGCTTCTTGAAATTTCTCCAAAGGCTATTGAGAATGTAATATATTTCGTACAAAGAATAGTAATTGATCCAGGTGATACTCCACTTCTTAAGTATCAAGTGCTCACAGATAAGGAATATCAAGAGAACTACGAGAAGTACGAAAATCGCTTCAAGGCAGAGATGGGCGCAGAGGCAATCAAAAAGCTTCTTGCTGAAATTGATATTGAGGAGCTCTCAAAGCAGCTTAAGGAGGAGCTTGCGTCAGCAAGTGGCCAAAAGAAGCTCAAGCTAATTAAAAGACTTGAAATTGTAGAGGCGTTTAGAAAGTCAGGAAATCGTCCTGAGTGGATGATTCTTGATGTAATCCCTGTACTACCACCTGAAATTCGTCCAATGGTACCACTTGACGGTGGAAGATTTGCAGCATCTGACATCAATGACCTCTATCGTAGAGTTATTAACAGAAATAATCGTCTTAAGAGACTTATTGAGTTTAATACCCCTGACATGATCGTTAAAAACGAAAAGAGAATGCTTCAGGAGGCAGTTGACGCACTTATCGACAATGGTAAGCGTGGAAAGCCTGTAACAGGACCTTCTAACCGTCCTTTGAAGTCACTTTCTGAAATGCTTAGAGGTAAGCAGGGTCGCTTTAGACAAAACCTTCTCGGTAAGCGTGTTGACTATTCTGGTCGTAGCGTTATCGTTGTAGGACCAAGCCTCAAGATTTATCAATGTGGACTTCCACGCGAAATGGCACTTGAGCTTTTCAAGCCATTCGTAATGAAGCGCCTTGTTGAAACACAAAAGGCTGGTAATATTAAGGAAGCCAAGAGAAAAGTAGAGCAGGTGGCAGACGAGGTTTGGGACGCACTTGAGGTTGTAATCAAGGAGCATCCAGTTCTTCTTAACCGTGCTCCAACACTTCACCGCCTTTCAATTCAAGCATTTGAGCCTGTACTTGTTGAGGGTAGAGCAATTAAGCTTCACCCACTAGTATGTAAGGCATTCAACGCTGACTTTGATGGTGACCAGATGCCAGTACACGTTCCTCTTTCAAACGAGGCACAGGCAGAGGCTAGATTCCTTATGCTCTCAGCTAATAACCTTTTGAAGCCTGTTGATGGTAAGGCTATTGCAGTACCTTCACAGGATATGGTTCTTGGCTCATACTACCTTACACTTGACCCAAGAGATGGAGAAAAGGGCGCAGGAAGCGTATATCGTAACCTCGATGAGGCTATTATGGCATACGAAAACAATGACCTTGAGCTTCATGCTCCTATCAAGATAAGAGTAGAAAAGGAAATCAATGGCGAAAAGAAGTCCAAGATTATAGACGCTACACTTGGTAGACTTATATTCAATAGCAATATCCCACAGGACCTTGGTTATGTGGATAGAACTGTTGATCCATTTGGTCTTGAAATCGACTTTGTTGCAGGAAGCAAGCAGCTTTCTCAAATTGTTGACCGTACAATCAAGATTCACGGCTTTACAATGGCTGCTGAGGTTCTTGACAGCATCAAGGCTATGGGCTATAAGTACTCAACAAGAGCATCACTTTCAATCTCCGTTGCAGATATGGTAATTCCAGAGGAAAAATATCATATCGTAAAGGAGGCAGAGGCTAAGGTTGATGAAATCTTCTCCTACTATGAAGAGGGTGAGCTTACAGATAACGAAAGATACAATTGCGTAATCGATATCTGGAACAAGGCAACAAATGATGTTGTCGCACAAATTCAACAGAAATTCAATAAATACAACCCAATCAAGATGATGTCTGACTCTGGTGCCCGTGGTAGTATGACACAGATGCGTCAGCTCGCAGGTATGCGTGGACTTATGTTCTCAGCAACAGGTAAGACAATGGAAATTCCAATTAAGTCTAACTTCCGTGAGGGTCTTACAATTCTTGAATATTTCGTAGCTGCAAGATCAGCTCGTAAGTCTCTTTCCGATACAGCTCTTAAGACTGCTGACTCTGGATACCTTACAAGAAGACTTGTTGACGTTTCACACGAGGTTATCATTCGTGAGCATGACTGTGGAACACGCGATTATATGATTGCTAGTGACATTAAGGAAGGCAATGAGGTTGTAGAAAAGCTTGACGATAGAATTCTCGGTAGATACACTGTTGAGGATGTATTAAATCCAACAACAGGTGAGGTTATCGTTAAGGAAAATACAATGATTAGCGCTGAGGCTGTAAAGGCTATTAACGCAGCTGGAATTAAAGAGGTTAAGGTTCGTTCTGTTCTTCGTTGTAAGACAAAGGGTGGCGTATGTGCGCATTGCTATGGTATGGACCTTGCAACATCTAAGCCAGTTAACATTGGTGAGGCTGTTGGTGTTATCGCTGCTCAGTCTATCGGTGAGCCTGGTACACAGCTTACAATGAGAACCTTCCATACTGGTGGTGT
>JAGALI010000124.1 GCA_017625275.1 Clostridia bacterium | reverse complement strand
AGCTCATCAAGCAGGGTCTTTTGGCTTGTGTACTGCGCCATCTGCTGGTCAAAGTAGCCTATATCCACCTGATGACCAAGCGTGAAGCTACCCCCAAGAGGAGAAAGCGCGCCAACTATCGTCTTTAAAAGCGTTGATTTTCCAAGTCCGTTACCACCGATAATGCCGATTTTATCGCCCTTATAGAGCTTAAAGGAAAGTGGCTCAAAAAGAGGTGTGCCATAGCCGACGCTAAGTCCATTTACGCTTAGAACCTCTTTTCCTGTTGTGCGATTTGGTGAAAAGTCTGCCTTAAATGCGCGTGTGTCGAATTTCCTTGGCTCTGATAGCTTAACCATGTGCTCTATTTGCTTTAGCTTGCTATCTGTCATTGAGACCTTGGTGGGTGTGTCCCTAAAGCGCTCAATAAGCGCCTCAAGGCGTGCAATCTCTGCCCTTTGTGCCTTATATGCCTTTAATCTTTGCTCATAGGATTGCTCCTTCAGCTCTACAAATTTTGAGTAGTTTCCAACATAGCGCGTGGTCTCTCCGTACTCAATCTCGTACACAACCTCGGCTACATTATCAAGTAGCATTCTATCGTGCGACACAAGCACAACTGCCCTCTTGTAGCTCTTTAGGTAGCCCTCTAGCCACTCGACTGTGGTTATGTCAAGATGGTTTGTAGGCTCGTCAAGCAGAAGCACATCTGGCTTTGATAAAAGAAGCCTTATAAACGCCAGCTTCGTAAGCTGTCCACCAGAAAACTCCCCAAGTCGCCTAGTCTTGTCATCAAGAGAAAAGCCAAAGGCGCTAAGGAGCATATTATATTCCTTTTCGTAAAAGTATCCGTCCATCGTCTCAAGCTCTGCCTGCAGACGATTATAGGTCGAGAGAAGCGAGGTGTCCTGTGAGGTCTGCATTTTTGCCTCAAGCTCATCAAGGCGTGCCTTAAGCTCCAAAATCGGGCGAAAAAGCCTTTGCATTTCCTCGTCAACAGTAAGGCTCAAGTCCTCGAAGGCGTTTTGCTTAAGGTAGCCTATCTCAAGACGAGGGCTTTTCGTTATCGTTCCAAGCTCTCCATCTACCCTTGTCGGCTCAAGCTCGCCAGAAATCAGGCGTAGAAGTGTCGTTTTTCCACAGCCGTTGCGCCCAACTATCGCAATCTTCTCATTGCCTCTTATTTCAAAATTTACATTTCTTAAAATGGGAACAGAGCCAAGCTCTATTGCCACATTTTTCATTTGATATAGCATTTTTTCCTCGTATATTTCTTAAAGAGTCTCTAAAAAGCCCTTTATTCTGCCTGCAAGAATTTCAAAGCCCTTATCATTTGGATGCACTCCATCTGGCATATATTTATTACACCAGCTCCACACATTTCCATGTAAGCCACCTTGTGAAAACAAGTCAAGCACTGGCACGCTATAATACTCGCACACCTCTTTTATTGCTCTTACATAATCGCAAAGTGGTCTCTGCTCTACGCCCTCTGGCTTCCAGCACCCATACATTGAATAATCATTATGACGATGAAGTGGCGTTAAAAAGACAATTTCGCTATCGCTAAAGTCCTCTATCAGCTTCAAAATCAAGCAATGAAGCGCACCATAAAATGTGTACTCTGTTCTGTCGTTGATTGTGCCAAGTGACGCTTGACCATTCCCAAAATCGTTTGTGCCACCAAATACCACAACCACATCTGCGTCTCTGTCCATTTCGTCAGCACGCATTATAAAATCTCTGTCGCGTGGAGTGTCGTGCATTTCGGACTGTCTTGCTATTCTTGTGCCAGCAAGTCCGTAATTTCTTGCCTCTGCAAGTCCACACCTCTCCTTTAAAAGCGATACATAGCATTTTGAAGGGTCAGAGGCGATAAAGCCCTCTGTTATGCTATCTCCCAAAAAGTTGATTTTCTTTCCCTTAAGCTCCATTATTTTATGTCCTCCCTTATAAGCTCTGCCTTTAGCTCATCGCGTCCGTCTGTTCTGAATGGTGAAAGAGGCAATCCTGCATCGTTAAAGGGCGCCATTCCATTATAGTGCATCTGGAACGCAAAGCGTACAAGCGTTGGATTTTTCATCTTGGTATTAAGCACGATTTTATCGTCAACAATCTGCGCCTCTACCCTTTCAAGGCTTCCGTTTTCGTCGCCTGCGTAAATTTTAAACACCCAGCCGTGTCTTGTGAAAAGACCCCTTGCGTGATTTAGCTCAATTGTTACCTTGTTTTCCTCAAAGGTGGCGCTTTTATAGGTTGGCTGGTCTGCATCTATGTCAAAGCCGTAGCTGTATTTTAGCACCTTTAGCGCCATACGGCGTCCAAGCTCCAGCTTTCTCATTGGGTGAATATCAAACATATCACCGATTTGCATTGTTGTTACAAGATAATTATTTTCGCCCACCTCTGTGGCTAGCATCTGTTGCTCTCGCTTGAAGCCCCAGTTGTTTGGGTCTGTAACAAGGGCATCGTCCTTGCCGTCGTACTCAAAGGGTGCAAGCTCGGTTGCATAGAAGGAAAGCTCCTTATTTTCAAACGCCTCACGGAAGCATTTCATAAACACAAGGTACTTCTTTGCATAATCCTTAGCGTCATTTGACTCTCCCTGATACCAAAGCACACCCTGCATTGCAAACGGCACTAGCTTTGATACCATAGACTCATAAAGCGTGCCTGGACAGTCAAGATAATATGGGCCATAGGCTGGCTCCGGCATTTGCTCTCCCTCGCACCACACAGAGCCCTGAACGCCTCTTCTTTTCAGAAGCTCAAGCATATCTGGGTGATTTTTATAAATTTGCTCCCTCTTTTTAAGGATTTCGTCAATTTCCCTCTCGTAGGCATCACGATCAAGCTCCGAGAGTGCCTTGTTGTATGCCTCTATCTGTGGACGCAAAAAGTCATATTCGTAGAAATATTTCTTGTCGATAAAGGTCTCGATTGTTCTTGCGCCCCAGTTGCACTCTATAAGGCCAACGGCACAGCCAAGCGCCTCTTGAACTCGACGCACAACCTCATAGCCAACTGCTGAGGCAAGCGACGCCTCAAGCTCATTACAAAGACGCCAAGGAGTGTCGATGTCCTCGGTTTTTACAAAATGCGAGCCATGGGTTGGGGTGTTTTTCTTAAATTGTCTTGGCACACGGAAAAATCTTATAAGGTTGTTTTCTGCGTGTCTTGCCATCTCAAGTCCGTCATCAACCCTGAAAAGTGGCATTTCCATGTTTGATTGTCCACCTGCAAACCAAACCTCGCCAATATAAATGTCGCTTAATTTTATTGTATTACCCTCGCTGACAAGGGTAAGCTCGTAAGGACCACCATATTTTTGCTCAGGAAGCGAAACGCACCAGCTATTTCCTGTTGCGTACGCCTTATAGCGAGCGCCAAGAAATTCTATCTCGCCCTCTCCCTCGCCCTCTCCAAAAATTTTTATCGGCTTGTTTGCCTGAAGCACCATGTGGTCTGTAAATATAGTTGCAAGCTTTAACATTTTTCTCCTAAATCTCCACTATCCTTGCCAGTGGCACGGAATAGATAATCGCCCTCTTTAAGGGTCTTTCAAATATTTTTTCTACTGCGTATTTATAGTATGTGAGCTGGTTTTTGTGCCTTTCTGTAAGCGTGGATATATAATTTTCCTCAGTTACATAGTCGGTTTTATAGTCGACGAGCACAAGCTCCCCTGCCTCGTTTTCGTAGATGCAGTCGCAAACGCCCTGCACCAGCACCTCATTTCCAAAAAGCTCCTCGTTTTCGGTAAGAAGTGACGAATCAAGCATCACATTAAACCTAAGCTCACGCCAAATTTGCTTTGCTGACAAAAGCTCTGAAAACAGCTCGCTTTTTCTAAATTTCTCTATGTGCGAAAGGCTTACAAGCTCTGCCGACTCGTCTGAAATAAACGCGCCGTCTCTTAGCCTATTAAGCTCTGCCTCTGCGCCATTTTGCTTTAGCAAGCCGAGGTCACAAAACTGCATAAATATATGTGTTGCAGTTCCTCTCTCGCTCGCCCTTGGGGCTGATTTTTCCCTTGCAAAGCTAGGTAGGTCCTCAAGCTCCAGACTATCGTCATCGTCGCCCAGCTCCTCGTCAAGCACGGTTGGGTGAAGCCTTGAAACAGTCAGCTTAGATGGTAGCTCTCCAAGGTGTGAGTACGGATACTCAAACGCAAAGCGCGCCCTTAATCTTTTTTCAAGCTCGGTGTCAGCTACCTCGTCAGCCTCGCCCTGCACCCTCTCGAAAGTCTCCTGCTCCTCGACCCCGTCCTGCACTATCTCTACACGACAAAGCTCCCCCTTGTCGCAAATTGCCTGTAAAATCCAATCAAGATAGCACGAGGGCTTAAGAATTGAATACTCGCTTGAAATTTTTTGGTAGGTGCTACACGATGCCAAAAGCTCCTGTGGCTTTGACACAGCACCCGTTATAATCAGTCTGCTTCTTGCCCTTGTCATAGCTACATAAAGCATTCGCATCTCCTCCTCAATAGAGGATTTTTTTATTGCAAGTGCAGAGCACCTTCTTAAAATTGTATTGAATTTTGCAAGACCTCTTGCGCGTGATACATATGTATTTACGCCAAGGTCACGATGGAACAGCATCTGCTCCGATGCGTCCTGAACGCGAATAGACGCGCCACACGCGCTGACAAAGCAGACCTCAAACTCAAGTCCCTTTGAGGCGTGCACGGACATAAGCTTGACTGCGTTTTTACCAGTATCGCCAAGCTCCTCCTTGCCAGAGCCCTCCTTTATGCCCTCAACATAGCGCAAAAAGCCATAGATGCCCTTGTATTTTCCTGCCTCGTAGCTTCTTGCTATGTCGTAAAGCTTCAGTAGTGATTTTCTCTCGCTCTCGCTTGCGCTTGCCATAATGCTTGTATCTGCGTAAATAAGCGCAAGTGCCTCGCTTGAGGAGCGTATTCTGCACTCCTCGCGATAGTGGGCTAGTCTTTTTCTAAATTCGCATACTCTTTCGCCTAGCTCGTCCTCGTTATCATACGCTATAAGTGCCTCATAAAAGCTATCTGCGCCCCTCGCGCTTGCCCTTATCTGCACCATATCCTCAAGAGAGAAGCCAAACACGCCTGAGCGCATAGCGCCTGCAAGATAAACATCTCTTAGAGGGTTATCTATTGCGTTTAAAATACACAGGGCTAAAAGAACCTCGCTCTTTTCAAAGAAATGCTCATCTCCTCGATACTCGCTGGCTATTCCTCTTTTCGCAAGCGCAGAGGTGTATAGCTCAACAGGACGCTTAAAGCCACGAAGCAGAATTGCAATATCCTGTGGCTCTATCTTCCTGCCGTTTGCAAGGTAGCCCTCGTCAATAAGAGCCTTGATTTTATCAGCAACAAGCTCTGCCTCTCTTCTAAGAAGCTCATCCTCGCTATCAGCTGTTTTTTCCTTTTCCTTATCTCTTGTTTTATCGACAATATATACCTCGACCTTGTCTGGGGTATAATCACAGCCTAGCTTAGCAAATTTAAGCTCATCGCTTTTATCGTATGGTATTCCTCTTGAGCCACCAAAGATATAATTTGATACGGCGTTTGAAAAATCAATTACGCTT
>JAGALI010000018.1 GCA_017625275.1 Clostridia bacterium | reverse complement strand
TCTGTTCAATGCAAATGTCGTTATTGCGTAAATATTTGCACGCAGAGCACTTTCAGGCCATGTAGGATAAATTTCACTTGATGCTACATTTTTAATGTAATGCGAAAAAGGAATGGTAACATTCTCGGCAGGCTGGTCAGGCGCCCCTAAATGCACCGTTATGTAGCTTGGAATAACAGGTAAATTCGGCATAAGCTCTCCTTATAAATCAGTATTTGGTGTAACCGTAAAGCGACCGAGAGAGTCTGGCTCAAAGCTCTCTGGAGAGGAGCCCTCGGAAAGAGGAATAAGGTCGAATGGCAAAATTGAGGTAACACCCTCAAAAACAGGGACTCTGCTTTTGTCAGCAGAGTAGTAGCCCTGCGCCGTCACAGTAACATTATAATTAATAAATGGCTCGTCGTTACCAGGCGTTAGTGAAAGCATTTTGTTTTTTGCTTCAAGAGCAACTCTTTCTGTTCTGCCAGAAGAATTTGTTCTAAGAGAATAAATCGCATCATTTTCCTCAATCGGATAAACATAAACTCGCGCCCCCTCAAGAGGTATGGCGCCGTTTGCAGTTTTCACCTCTACGATTAGAAATCCAATATTTTCTGTGCTTTGGTTCATAATGATCACCCCCGTATTAGTACATTCTATGCAAAAAAGTAAAAAAGGTCTTGCAAAAAAATACAATATGAGTTACAATGTAGCAAGTGAGTTCGAAACCATCCTCACTTAAAACAAAACTAAGGAGCAAAAATGAATACAAGAAAAAACAGAGTAATGCATCTAACCTACTCGGCAATTATTGCAGCGCTATATGTCGCGCTCTCATGGGTGTCGAATATTGCAGGGCTTGCGTCAGGTGCGATACAGCTCAGGCTTAGCGAGGCACTTTGCGCCTTGTGCCTTTTCACCCCCGCGGCAGTACCAGGAATGTTTGTTGGCTGTCTTATTTCCAATCTTACAATGAGTGCACAGCCACTAGATATAGTGCTTGGCTCTCTTGCGACCTTGATAGGTGCATATTTTGGAGCAAGAATGAAGAACAAATATCTTGTCCCATTGCCAACGGTTTTGGCAAATGCAATTGTTGTGCCTTTGGTGGTGCTTATTTGCTACACTGACGGCGTAAACAGCCTGGGTGCATATTTGCTAATATTTCTAGGTGTTACAGTGGGCGAGATTTTGTCTGCTTATGTCCTTGGCTTGCTTTTGATGCTTGCCCTGGAAAAACGAAAAATTTTTAGAAAATAAAACGGCATATGCCGTTTTTTCTATTGAAATCTTAACGGGAATATGTTAAAATAAAATTAATAAAACAAAAAGGAGACAACTATGGGAAGAAGATCTAAGGCAGCAGCAAAGAGAAGAATGAAGAAGAAGCTAATTTCTTTTGTTCTTGCTATTGTGATTGCGCTTATTGGCGCAGCAATTTATATGCTTACAAACAAGGAAGACACACCACCAGAGGAGCCAGTATATGAAATCCCAACAGGCTCAGTAGAATATCATTTTATTGATATAGGGCAGGGAGATGCCGAGCTTATTTTAGTTGATGGCAAGGCAATACTTATTGATACAGGCGTTTCAGCTGAAAAGGAAAATCTATCAAAGTATCTAGCCGACCATAATGTTACAGAGCTTGAGTATTTTATTGCAACCCACCCTGATGCGGACCATATTGGCTCAGCAGCCTATGTGGTTGAAAACTATTCAATTAAAAATGTCATTATTTCCCCTAAAACACATACGACAAAAACATATGAAAACTTTATCGCAGCTATTGAGGCGAAGCCTGATATAAACCTATACATAGCAGGCGATCCAAGCTCGGCTGAAAAGGACTGGAG
The DNA here is from genome assembly GCA_017625275.1 of Clostridia bacterium. Lineage (GTDB taxonomy): Bacteria > Bacillota > Clostridia > Oscillospirales > CAG-272 > RGIG2000. The sequence goes on along the minus strand of JAGALI010000018.1, from coordinate 191 downwards.
CTTTGGCGCAGATGAGATAAATCTTCCAATTGATAGTAAATTCAATGTTGGAGAGCTAGAGTTTACAGTTCTTGGCCCAGTAGATCAGGGCGATTATTCAAAGGGCGATAATAATAATCCAAGCGTTGTTCTTATGGCAAGATGGGGTAATACAAAGGTTCTTTTAACAGGTGATGCAGAGAAGGAAGCAG
>JAGALI010000123.1 GCA_017625275.1 Clostridia bacterium | reverse complement strand
GAATGGAATAATGAACGGATTTCTTCATTATACAACCCCTTCAATGGCTATAATTTCTTGTGAAACAGGCAATGATTATGGTCATCCACATAAGGAAACAATTGATTATTTAACAGCAGAAAATGTTGAGATTCTTAGAACTGACCTTCTTGGCTCAATAGTTCTTGTTTCCGATGGAACAACAATCACTAGAAAAACAGCATAATAAAAAACGCACGGCTTTCCGTGCGTTTTTTTAGGTTTTAGCAAGCTTAATAATAAGCGAGGTCGGTAGTATTTTTGATAAAGCTCTATAAAGCTTGTAAAAAAATCGAGGTGTATAAACGGCCTTACCCTTTTTTGAAGCTCTGATTCCCTTCACGGCTGTTTTCTGTGGGTTACACCTTGGTAGCCTATCAAAAGCTCTTGATTGTCCTTCGTCAAGACCAGCAACTGCTAAAAATTCTGTTTCCATAGGGCCTGGACAAATGGCAGTAACATTGATTTTACGATGCCTTAATTCATATCTAAGACCTCTTGAAAAGCTTAAAATATAAGCCTTTGTGGACGAATATACAGTAAGATTAGCATTTGGCGCAAAGGATGCAATAGAGCAGGTGTTAATAATGTACGAGTGATGGGACATATAAGGAAGAGCAAGGGTTGTTATTTCAGTAACGGCTCTTGCGTTTAATTCAACCATGCTACCCTGTGCCTTATAATCAGCATTTTCAATGGCGCCATAAACGCCAGCTCCTGCATTGTTTATAAGAAAACGAATGTCAGGCTTTTCAGCATCAAGTAAGGCTTTAAGTGCTTCAATTCCTTCTCTTGTGGTAATATCCATAGGAATTACGCGAGTGCTAATGATGCTAAGGCTATCCTTGATTTCATTAAGCCTGTCCTCGCGCCTGGCGATAATCCACGCCTCATCAATGGCTTCTTTCTGAATAGCCTTGTAAAATTCAACTCCCAATCCACTGGATGCACCAGTAATAATAGCAATTTTCATATCAATTCCTCTAAAAGCCAAGATTTTTAAGAAAAATAACGGCGTTTTTAGACCACATAGAAATGTCATTTCTGTCCTCTGCAAGGCCAAGACCATGCCAGCCATTAGGATAAATATGGGCTTCAAAATAAACCTTGTTTTTTGCTAGCTCTGACGCAAGCATAAGTGAGTTTTCAACAGGAACCGCATTATCGTTAGCTGTGTGCCAAATGAAGCAAGGGGGAGTGTCCTTGTTTATATGCTTTTCATTTGAAAAAAGCTCGACAAGTGCCTCGTCGTCCTTTTCAGAACTGAGTAAATTTTCACGAGATCCCATGTGGGTGAACTCTCCAAACGAAACAACGGCATAGCAGGGCATAAACGCGTCAGGACGCGCGCTGTAATTGTCAATTTCATCAGTCTTTGGATAAGCGTCAAAATCATACAGCGTTCCAGATGTACAGCAAAGATGTCCACCGGCGCTAAAGCCAAGGGTAGCCACCTTCTCGTAGCCCATAGAGCGAACAACTCTAATAGCGCGCAAGAGGTCGCTAAGAGGGGCGAATTTATGACAGGGAGCCACATTATAATCAAGAGTAAATGCGTTAATGCCACCTGCATTAAACATTTTTGCAATAGGCGTACGCTCGTGCTCGGCCTTTCCACCATATCCACCACCAGGACAAACTATAACAGCTGTTTTTGTATCGTTTACCTTGAATTCAGTGATTGATGGTCGAAAATTATTGTTAGTGTAATCAATATATGGCGGGTTTTCCCAAAGATAAATT
>JAGALI010000122.1 GCA_017625275.1 Clostridia bacterium | reverse complement strand
TTTGAATACTTTTCACGATATTCGCTTGGGCTAAGGCTGTAAAACTTTTTGAAGGCTCGTGCATATGCCTCTGGGCTTTCATAACCAAAATCCAAAGCAATATCAATGATTTTCTTGTCTGTTCTTCTGAGCTCCAACGCACTTCGTGTCAACTTATACACACGAGAATACTCCACAGGACTATATCCTCCTGTATGCCTTTTGAACAGCGCATCAAAATAGGTTAACGAGAAGCCTGCTTTGTCCGCGATTTCCTGTAATGACAGATTTTCCTTTGAGCCATTTTGAATGAATTTAATGGCTTTTTCGATTAATGTTTTTTCCATTCAAACATCTCCTTTCTGTGATTACAGTTTAGCATAGGCTTCTATGCTTTGTCCTTGCAGATATTATTGAGTTATGCTATTTAAAAAGTAAATCTATATAGTTGCTACTATATGATATTTCTCTCGGATAATCTTCATAATCATATCTATCATCTGACAAATAGCTTTCAATTGCCTCATCTATACCCAAAAACGACATACTTAAACCAGATATAAAATCATCCTCAATTTTAATTTCTTTAGGTAGACTTTTAATAATTTTATCTATGCCATCCAACAACCATTCTTCTGATTTTTCCAGAATTTTATCGTATGCTATTGAAGTGTCAATGTATTCATCGTCACCATCTCTTACACGAAAGCAATCACTTATTATATCGCCAACATCTATTTCATCTATACTATCAAATGGGAAGTCATAACATAGAGTTTCTATGTCTTCTATTACTGTGCTTTTTGCGATATCAATTATTAGGTCCTTATCAGCTCCATCAAATAAAGAAATTGTATTCTGTATTATATCTGGGAGAATATCTATATTAAATCGCTCATAAAACGAGTGTAAAAGAATCGCATCAAACAAAACCTGCTTAACTTCGTAAAAACCAATAAGCTCCTTTGATATTAAATCTTTTACAATCTGGTCTCCACACCTAACTAAATGCTTATGAAAAATATCAACATTGTCACTAGCATCAGTCAGGAATTTTTTCACCATTGGTTTGTATTCATTATCGCAAATTTTAAATTTTGAAACCAAATATGCAATATAATTGCTTTTCCTTGATTCATTTTCGAAATGCATTTTTAAAACATCTCTGCTTTTAGCTATTTCAAAAATCTTTGTTTCAAAAGCTTCTTCATCTAACAAACGCCTATACTGCAATATTGAAAAAGCATTTTCAATAATAGTTTGCTTTTCGATATCATTATCATCTAAATATCTATCCAAAAAATCATTAACAGAAGGGTTGCTCACCGATAGCATTTTTTTGCCTTTCTTGTCCACAATTTTTACAAACGACTCTAACAACCTAGATAAGCACTGCTTAAAATGATCTATTGTAAAATCTACATTGGGGGTGTTTTTTAGCCTATGATTAAAGCAAGCCTTTACTAACTCTAGTGGCACCGTGGTATTTCCTAAAGAATACAGCGTATTTATAAAAATCCTATCTATATTACTTAAACGATTTATATATTCATCAAACCACACATCCTTTGGATTGTCTAAATTATTCATTATGTAGGCAAAATAATTAACAGGAGCAATTTCTTCAAATCTATGTGGTTTACACACAAATTCTATAATACGAGGATTATAATTTGAATGATTAATAATCTTCATATAGTTCCTATTTTCTTTTATATTTGACATTCTATCAGCATCTATATGGTTAAAATATAAATGATTATATAGAATTTTCGCTTTATCGTATGAAGATATTGATGAAATGTTTAATACATATAATTTACATTCACCACTGTTCATACTATCAATTAAATTTGGGGTCTTATTTTTGGCGTCTTGATAAATGGTGACTCTTGAATTTAATATTAGAAGCTTATTCTTGCACATGCACACATGCTTAATCAACGAAAGAAGTTCTTTTCCTTGCGTTTCTTTCATATTAAAATAGGCTTGTCCAAAGCAATCATCTAACAAAATTATTTCTTTTGCCTCTGGATTAGTTGACAAAGCCTTTTTAAGTTCTGATATATCTGTACCATCAGTTGTATATCTAATCTTATACCCCTCTATAGCATAGTTGAGTAACAACATTTTAGATGTAGTTGTTTTACCTACTCCAGGCTCGCCAACAATAAATAAAACTCTATTATTGCTTAAACAATTTAATGCTGCTTCATATGCAGATGTTTTGACAAAGAATTTAACCTCTTTCTCTATGTCACACATCAAAGCCTCGCAATCTATACAAATATTGTTTGTAAGAATATCTTGTAAAATATTAGTTGAATCAATCCACAATTTATAGTGTTTTTTCAAAACATCTATATTTTCTGGTTTTTGTAAAAACTCTTCAATTTCTATTAGCGAAATTATATTGGCATCAGAATCCATGTAATCCTTAAAAATTTCATATATCTCTTGAACATTTTGAGGAGTTAGCTCTTTTGAGCAACAAACATAGTACTGCTTAGGATTTTGCTTTTTTACCTTTGGAAGTTCTTTTTTTAATGAAGATATAAGTCCTGATACACTAGTTGATATATAATGCTTCACTTGAACCATAATGTTCTTTGAAGAAACACTATCAACCAAGTCAATTCCACCATCTTTTCCTGGCGCAAATTTTCTCAATTTTACTCCAAGTTTTTTAGACATCACATCTTCACAAAGATCTTCAAACTCATTATCATTTAAATTTGTATAGTTTAACACATTTAACTCCTTTTATTATTTAATACTCCACTCTAAAGTAGTCTAGCCAAGCTTTGAATTTGTCTTGGGCGGTGAGGCATGTATCGATAAGATAGCCTTTTTCACGCTTCCATTCGGTAAGTCCTCGGTAGTAGAACATTTTTAGGCTTTCATCAATTACAAATGGCACGATATTGTGCTTTAAGCATTCCTTGAACAACAGTAATCTGCCAACCCTGCCATTTCCGTCTTGGAATGGGTGAATACACTCAAACTGATAATGGAAATCTATTATTTCTTCAAGTGTCTTATTTTCACTCTTGTTATACTCTTCAAGAAGCTTTTTCATTTCTACAGCTACCTTTTCTGGTGGTGTTGTATCCTTACCTCCTACCTCGTTTGGAACTTTCTTGTAATCGCCAACAGCAAACCAAGATATTCTGCTATCCGATGTTCCGTTTTTGAGGATTCGGTGTAGTTCCTTAATGAGTGATTCGGTTATATTTGAATTGGCTTTATCAATAATCAAATCAATACATCTAAAGTGATTTGCTGTTTCTACTACATCATCAACATTAACAGATGTATCGCTAACACCTATTGTATTAGTTTCATAGATATATCTTGTTTGATCATGTGTCAAACGGCTTCCCTCAATATGGTTAGAGTTATAGGTTAGCTCGATTTGCACCTTGTGATATATTCCGCCTGTCATTTTAGCTTGCTTTTCAGCTTTAAGAACATTAAGCAGTGTTCTTTTTGTTTCCGCTTGCTTGTTTTTTCTTTCAGGCTTTTTTGCATCCTCTGGTATTGTCCATGTCTTGCCAACAAGAATTGCTCCTTCTACTCTTCCTTCAGCAC
>JAGALI010000121.1 GCA_017625275.1 Clostridia bacterium | reverse complement strand
TGCTGAATAATCGCTTGTCGCGCTTACTGTAACTGCAATACCACTTACACCCATCTCAAGATTCATGGTTTCGCCATTAAGAATTGCACCTACGTTTACTGCAGTCTCTGCCTTTACCATTGCAAGGGACATTGTTACTGCACCATTCAAGGTGTTATATTCATTCAATAGATCCTTATCTATCGTGAAGCCTGCGTCAATTCCAAGTCCACCCTCAAGTGCTACTGAATAGCCTCTTGCTGTAATAATTGGGGCCTTGATTTCATTTGCGTTTTTGGTTGTACAATATTTTGTATTTGTACACTCACACTCATATAAACCCTGCTCACCAATACCATTACTATATGTAAGCTTTTCGTTTAATTTATGCTGTAATCCATCGGTTGTTGTGAAAAGACGATCGTTACAAATCTTGCAATCGATGTTTTCTGCGCAGGTGCCTTTGTTGGCATCATGCACGGAATCACGGAACGCATAGCAATAATTAGTATCGTAAATTATATAAACCTTGTTTGTGCTATTATCATATTTGGCTGAATCGGCAAGATATTCTGTATAAGAAACAAGCTCTGCACCAGAAAAGGTTCCGTTGTGATTAGTATCGGTTTTATCTCTAAGATTCTGCGCTTGAGCCTGTGTTCCTGTAAACATAACAAGGTATGTACTGCTGTTTCCTCTCCACGCCTCTGAGCCAAAGCCCGTTTCTGAAACCTGTGCAGGCACCATAACTTTCTCTAGCATTGCACATTCTCTAAAGTATTGATGCCATAGCTGATTGTGGTTGTACGTAGAATCAGGGTTCATAATATAGGTTCTTATTTTAGCTTTTTGCACAGACATTGGCTTGTTAAGCGTTGCTGGCATTTTAAGAACTCCATTTGTTGCCTCTTGAGTAAATGTAGAGGTTGCAAATGGCTCACAAGAGGTCAAAAACTCAAGCTTTGTGTTTTCAAAATTCCATACTTGAACAAGACTTGTAGCAGTAATTCCTTCTTGTCCAACATATTTAAGGGTTGAAGGGAATACAATACCACGACATTTTGTAAAGCAACCATTCTTGTTACCCCAAAGAGTGGAATTGATAGCTTCAATATCAAGCTTTTCCATATTAAAAAGAACAAGCGCGGAATCTTTGCCGGAACACTCAATTTGAGTGCCGTTGTCGTAAATATCTATATCCTTAAGGCATTTATCGTTTGGTGCAGGTAAATCACCCCAGCCCCATGTTGATGATGTAATGCCTGAGATATTATATTTAACATAGACCTCTTTTGACTCATCGGTTTGGTCAGCCCTTACATATTTAAGCTCCTCACCATTCATATACCAAATAAGTGGATTTCCTTCAGTGTCTCTTATTGCCAGCTTTGTTGTGCCATCGGCAGCGAAAATCCATTCACCTTTCTTATAGCTTGGTGTTGGTTCGGCAGCGCTTACAGAAATAGCGAGCAAGCACACAAGAGCCATAATTAATACTGTCAAAAGTAAAAGCTTCTTTTTCATAATTTTCTCCGTTTTTAATTTTTATATATTTATTTAATATAATTATATCATAATATACAAACAAAATCAAGTATAATTTTGTACAAAGCTCAAGCTTTTTTCAAGCTGTTCAGCTTGCTTTTTGTTACTTCTATCCAAATAGCACAAAAATACAACAAAAGTCACTAAAAACACAAAAAAGCACCGACATGTGTCGATGCTTTTTGTTTTTTATTAGCCGACGATACCACTACGCTCAACACCCTGTACAATCTTATCCTGCAAGAATACATATGCAATAATAAGTGGTAGGGCGATAAGGATGGTCGCTGTTCCCTCAATTGCCGATTTATATTGTGGCATTGACTTTGCATCATTTGCAAAGTAGGTTGGGATTTCTACAATTTGACGAAGGTTCGGGAAACCATTGTTATATATGTAGAGCGAGTCAAATAGAGTTGTTACATAGTAATCGTCTGTCCATTGCCATGCAAACGAGAATATAAATACTGTTACAAGCATTGGAATTGAAATTGGAATGATGATTCTAAAGAAGGTCTTGAAGGTTGACGAGCCGTCAACATAAGCACTCTCCTCAAGCTCATCAGGAACTCCACGGAAGAACTGTCTTAGCATAAAGATGAATAGACCATTTCTAAAGCCAAGTCCCGTAAATGACATTACATACATTGGTACATATGAGTTTATAAAGCCTTGCCATACACCCTTTTCTGGTGGGAAAAGCGCATTCATAATTGGTGCAACTATGCCACCGAGAATGTTGCTGTTTTCAAAGAACCAGAAGTGGGTTTGTAGTGCGTAGGTGATTGGCTCAAGCGGTACCATAAGAGTTACTACTACTATCGCAAACACTATATTGTTTCCTCTAAACTTGAACTTAGCCAAGCCGTATGCAATTAGCGCACACACCACTGTTTGGATAAGTGCTGTAGAGGCGGAAAGCAAGAAGGTGTTTAGAAGTGATGAGAAATAGTCATTCTCTAATATAATGTACTTGTACTGGTCAATTGTTGGATTCTTGGATATAAGCATTACTGTTACATCCTTGAAATCGGATAGGGTCATAAATGAATTGAAAATCTTTGCTATGTAAGGAAATAGTATTACATAGGTGATACCCAAAAGAAGCACAAAGCGGAATATTACATAAACTACCTTTTTGAGAAAGTTTACTGAGAAGAATTTCGCTTTTAATCTTTCTAATAGAGGCGCTCTTTCAAAATCCACACGGATTTTATTCTTGGATTCTCTTTTTACCTTTGGTGTTGTATCCATGTGCTACCTCCTTAGTCTCTTCTTTGGTAGTATACAAATGTCTTCATAAGTAATGCTACTACCACTATCATTACAAGAACAATCAAAATATATACCCAATACATCGCGGAAATTTCTCCACGAGTAAAGTGAGATGTGTTGCTACCTATAAAGTTCATTACACGGTTATCTGCTGATGTAAATGCATCAATAACTGTATAAATGAAGTTTACAAGAATCATTGGGCTAATCATTGGAAGGGTTATCTTCCAGAAGGTTTCCCATGCTGATGCACCCTCCATTTGACAGGACTCATAAATTGCTGGGGATATTGACTGAAGTCCCGAAAGGAAGATGAGCATTTGTACACCTGAACGGCTTACAATATCAAAAATGTCGTTTACAAGTCCTACAACATATTCAACAAGCTGTGTTCCAACCTTAATATTTCCAAGCATGTTTTGTAAATCCATTGCTGACATAATACCACTAGACTCACCCTCTCCAGTATCAATTGAGCCTGTAGAGTTATTTAAGCTCTCAAGCATAGCTGAGCCAGAGTCGATTGAGTCGATAACACCAGTGCTCAAAATAACAGGTAGGAAGAATATCGCACGGAAGAAGGTTCTTCCTGGCATCTTCTGATTAAGAATGATAGCCATAAATAGTGAGAATATTACTATTGCTGGAATCTGCAAAATAAGGTCCTGCATACCATCAATAAGAGTTACTGGGAAGTTTTTGCCTGTATCTCCCTGTGGATGGAAGATTGAATAATAGTTGTCAAAGCCTACGAACTTTAAATCAAGTGCATCGCCTGCTGCGTTTACTGATACCTCACTAAAGGTGAAGCGAATGGACTGAATTACGATTGGTCCATAGAAAAGCAACAAGCCTATAACGAATGGAAGCACAAAAATCCATCCAGAAAGCGCTTTCTTTGATGTGAGTGAAAGCTTGAACTTTCTTTTATTTGGTTGATTAGATGTCATTTCGTCCTCCTTCCTTACTCTGTATAGGTTGCATAATCAAGCGCGCCTATTGTGTAGATTGCACCATTGTATTCAACCTGTACCTCGTATGAGTTATAGTTAAGGATAAAGCCCTCGCCATTTTCATACTCTACTCTTACAACTCTTGAGTTGTTGAGAAGCACTGGCTCCTCATCTGGCTTGTCGATAAGATCCTGTGTGCGAATTACCTTGTGACCATATTCGGAATTTAGGAATTCGTGCTCAGTGATATATGAGCCCTGTTTAGATGACATTACAGAATTGTATTCGCTATACATTCTTACAATAGATGTCTTCCATACCTCAAATTGTACTGAGTAATAGTTGTTGTAATCAAGAGTTCCCTTAAGAAGCTCTGTATTGTTCATAGCAATTGTGAAATAGAGTCCTGCTCCATTTTCAAGAGCCTTAAGGAACATGTACTTGTCGTCACCCTCCATATTGATAGCATCACCAGCGAATTCAATTGAACCATGAAGCACTATTCCTACGAATGGTACAGCCTCACTTGTGTTTGCATAACGGCTACTATCAATAGGTGTCTTTACAAGTCCAGATGCATACTTGAGTGCATATGCGTTACCTGCATCAAGGATAAGCTTGTAATTTGACTGTGCGCCCTCTCCCTTGCCTGAAAGCTTACCAAGCATATTTTGAGTATTAAGCTTGGATTGCTCTCTGAATATGTATCCATTCTTCTCATCAAAGTCAGAGCTTAGGTCTGAGCCAAGAGCCCTTGTTGCGAGTGATGTGATTTCGTATTCAGATGCGCTCTTTAGGAATTTCGAATAAGCAAGGTCATATGAGCCTGTTGAAATTACAATTCCACCCTTACGCTGGAACATCTGGATTGATGCATCGTATTCGCGTCTTGAGGAATATCTTCCATCAAGCGCCTTTGATGCTGTCTTTTTGTACTTAAAGCCACTAAACGCCTTTAGTCCCTTTGAATATGAAAAGTCAATATTAGGTGCTATCTCTATGCCATTTTGCTTTGCATAGTCCATAAGCTCCTCATAGCCATCCTCGCCACCGAGAACCTTTTGCCACTTTAGGTAGGTTGGATAATTATTATCAAGACCACCATTAGCAAAGCCTGTGAGAATAAAGCTCATATTATTTATGCCATAGTTTGATAGAGATTTGTGCATTGAGATTATATCGCTAAAGGTTGTAAGCGCCTTGCTTACGGTTACAGGAAATGTCATTATCTTCTCTTCTACATCAAGAGAGCCAAACACCTCAAGGAATATTCTTGTATATTGGTCAAGAGTTGCTGGGTCTAGCTTTTGAAGAATGCCATTCTTCTGTAGATATGCTCTATAGCAATTTGCCATTCCGATATATGAGGTGTCAAATGTGCCCTCAATACCAAGCTCAGCTGGTGTTAGCATTGTATATCTAATGCTGATTTCGCCCTTATAGCGCTCAACACCATTTACGGTAACAATGTTACTGTTTGATGAACCACCTGAGAAAGAGTCAGCAAGGTCATAATTATCTGATGAGCTTATTGCGAAGCTTGCAAAGATAGAGTTGAACTCGGTTTCATTAGCTGATGTAATGGTTGACATTGCATCACCCTTTTCAATTACAGCAAAAAATCCATTTTCAAGTGGTCTGCTTGTAATTACATTTCCGAATACTGGGAAAATTGTTTGCTCTTGGTTCTTAATACTAACTGTAT
>JAGALI010000120.1 GCA_017625275.1 Clostridia bacterium | reverse complement strand
CTCTCCTTTCCTGTATTATGGAATATGCTGATATGTGGTCGCTTGGTGATGACTTCAAGGCTTGGGTTAAGGGCGAGTGCATCTTCTGCAACACTCTTGTTGACCGTATAAATACAGGCTTTCCAAGGGGCGAGGAGCTTGGCATTGACGACAACATGCTAAACACCTCTGAGTATTTTCACCTTTGGGTTATTGAGGGCTACGAGGCTCTGTTTGACGAGCTACCTCTTGACAAGTGTGGGCTAAATGTAATTCTCACAAGCGAGCTTTATAAATATCGCACAAGAAAGGTGCGTATTCTCAATGGCGCGCACACCTCTCTTGTTCCATATGCTCTGCTCTCTGGGCTTGACACGGTTAAGTCCTGTATGGACGATAAGACAATGCTAGCTCACATAAGGGCGTGCGTTTATGATGAGATTGTACCAACTCTTGACCTTCCAAGAGACGAGCTTATAGAGTATGCCGATAATGTTCTGCTTCGCTTCTCTAATCCATACATAAAGCACTACCTATCCTCTATTGCACTAAATTCAGTTAGTAAATTCAAGGTAAGGGTGCTTCCTTCTATTCTTGAATACATTAAGCGCTTTGGCAAAATGCCAGAAACTCTTATTTTCTCATTTGCTAAGCTTATTGATTTCTATCGCACGGATATGACAAACGATGATGCATCGGTGGTTGCGTTTATGAAGGACGCATCTGTTGCTGACATTTTGGCAAACGAAGCTCTTTGGGGTCAGGACTTGTCCTTCCTTTGCGACGAGGTTTCAAAATATGTTAATAAATAAGCGCGACAATGTCGAGGTAAATATCGAAAACGGCCACAAGTATGCCATCTGTGACATAAAATGTGGCGAGGGCGTAATTAAGTATGGTGAGCCTATCGGTATTGCGACGGCTAATATAAAAAAGGGGGAGCATGTGCACTCCCACAACCTAAAAACCGCCCTTTCAGGCAAGCTTGAATACACCTATGAGCCAAGCGATATTAAGCTTGAAAAAATAGATAGCGATATTTATTTTGAGGGCTATGTGCGTGAGGACGGACAGGTGGGCATACGAAACGATATTTGGATTGTGAATACCGTTGGCTGTGTCAACAAGACTGCCGAGGCGCTTGCCAAGAAAACAGGGGCTAAATGCTTCACTCACCCATATGGCTGTTCTCAGCTCGGCGATGACCAGCTGACAACTCAAAAAATTCTTGCATCCATGGTAAGACATCCTAACGCAGGTGGTGTTTTGGTGCTTGGTCTTGGCTGTGAAAACAACAACATTGAGGTGTTTAAGAGTGTTTTGGGCGAGTATAATCCAAATCGCGTAAAATTCCTTAGCACTCAGGATTTTGAGGACGAAATTAGCGAGGGTGTGGCTCTTATTAACGAGCTTAAGGCGTATGCCGACACCTTTAAGCGTGAAAAAATTCACATTTCTAAGCTCAAAATTGGTCTTAAATGTGGTGGTAGCGATGCCTTTTCTGGCATTTGCGCAAATCCTCTTGTTGGTCGACTTTGTGACCGTCTTTGTGCGCTTGGTGGCTCTTGTATTCTTACTGAGGTGCCTGAAATGTTTGGCGCAGAGCATCTTTTGATGAGGCGCTGTGTAAATCGCGAGGTGTTTGACAAGGCGGTTGCCCTTATAAACGACTTCAAGGATTACTATATTCGTCATGGACAGGTTGTTTACGAAAACCCCTCTCCAGGTAACAAGGCTGGAGGAATTACTACCCTTGAGGAAAAATCCCTTGGCTGTATTCAAAAGGGCGGGGCGTCACCTGTTGTAGATGTGCTTGATATTGGTGAGCCTCTTACAAAAAATGGGCTTTCGCTTCTTAACGGCCCTGGTAACGACATTGTTGCCGTTACAAATCTTATGGCAAGTGGCGTCCATTTGATTCTCTTTACCACAGGCAGAGGCACGCCTCTTGGTGCGCCTGTTCCAACAATAAAAATCGCATCAAACAATGCGCTTGCAACCAAGAAATCTGGCTGGATTGATTTTGATGCGAGCCCTATTCTTGAGCGCGATATAACAGACGAGCTTTTGGACCTTATTATTGAGGTTGCAAATGGTGCGCTTACTAAAAACGAAATAAATGGCTATGAGGAAATAGCTATATTTAAGGATGGTGTTACTTTATGAGCCTTATTAATGATAATTTTATGCTTAAAAACGACACAGCAAGGGAGCTTTATGAGGCAGTTAAGGATTTGCCTATTATCGACTATCACTGTCACATAAGCCCTAAAATGATTGCTGATAACTACAAGTTCAAAAACGCGTACGAGCTGTTTTTGGGTGGTGACCACTACAAGTGGCGTCAAATGCGTACAAATGGTGTTGACGAGAAATACATAACAGGTGACGCGCCAGACTACGAAAAGTGGCTTGCCTTCGCAAAAACAATGCCCTATCTTCTCGGTAATCCTCTTTATCACTGGACACACCTTGAGCTAAAGCGCTATTTTGACATTGATACTATTCTTTGCGAGGAAAGCGCAAGGGAAATTTGGGACAAGGTAAATGAGTGCCTTGCAAAAGACGAATTTTCGACACAGGGTCTTATCAAGCGCTCTGGCGTTGAGGTTATTTGTACAACTGACAACCCTTATGACACCCTTGAATATCACAAGGCGCTTCGCAATTTTGGAGTTAAGGTAATTCCTGCGTTCCGTCCTGACATTTATGCTATCAAGGACGATATAACCGAGAGAATGGACTATTTCCACGAAAACGGCTGTCGTCTCTCCGACCACGCAGTTGACAGAATGGACGACGAAACAATTGATGCCCTTGTTTTCCTTGGCGAGGAATACGCTAAGCGTGGTTGGGTATGGCAATTACATATCGGCGCGCTTCGCAACAACAACTCAAGAATGTTCAAGACCCTTGGCCCTGACACAGGCTTTGACTCAATTAACGATTTTGAGGTTGCAAGAGGTCTTTCGACAATTCTTGACAGGCTTGAGAGCAAGGGTATGCTTCCTAAAACAATTCTCTATTGTCTAAATCCAAAGGACAACTATGTCCTTGGCACTATGCTTGGCAACTTCCAGGGTGGTGTGCCTGGTAAAATTCAATTCGGCTCTGGCTGGTGGTTCAATGACCAGCGCGATGGTATGGTTGCACAAATGCGTGCGCTTGCTAACCTTGGCATGCTATCTCGCTTTGTTGGTATGCTTACCGATAGCCGTAGCTTTGTTTCCTACACTCGTCACGAGTACTTTAGACGCATTCTCTGCAATCTAATCGGCACATGGGTTGAGGACGGAGAGTATCCTCGCGACATGGAAGTGCTTAAGAAAATAGCAAGCGATATTTGCTATTATAACGCTAGAAATTACTTCGATTTTTGGGGGAATGTATGATTAAAGCTGTAGTTTTTGATTTTGGACAGGTGCTTGTTCACTTTGTTCCAAAATATATGGTTGAAAGATATGTGCCTGCAGGTGAGGACGCAACTCTGCTTGAGGAGGTTGTGTTTGATAGGACCTATTGGGACAGACTTGATGCTGGCACGATAACAAACGAGCAAACGCTTGCTGAATGCCATAAAAGATTGCCAGAAAGGCTTTGGGCTGTGGCTGACAAAATCTATTACAATTGGATTTACAACATTCCTGAGATTGATGGCATGCGTGAGGTTGTTATGTGGCTAAAGGGCAGGGTGCCTCTTTATCTGCTATCCAACATTTCAAATTACTTTGCCGAGCACGCGCATGAGGTTCCTATTCTCTCTCTGCTTGACGGCTGTGTGTTCTCTGCGCCTATCGGAATTGTAAAGCCAAGTCGTGAGATTTTTGCTCACCTTTGCGACAAATTCAACCTCGTACCAGAGGAAACACTATTCGTTGACGATAACGCAGGCAACATAAAGGGCGCTGGCGAATTTGGAATAAAAGCCTATCATTTCGACGGAGACGCCTCTAAGCTTTTGGAATATCTAAAGAGCGTTATAAAATAAAAGCATCAAAAAACGGACACAGATGTGTCCGTTTTTATTTGTTATAATGGGCGAGGAAAATGCGCACAGAAGGTGAGATCGCGCCTAAAAAGCAGAGAGCTTGTAAAAAATACAAGCTCTCAACATTAATTTTTCTAGAAAAAGGCATTTTTGAGGCTAACCTATTTGTCGGCTGGTCTCTTTTGTTCTGCGCTTATTTTTATGCATTTTTTATCATTTCTTCAAGCATTCTCGCGCTCTTTGCCAATTTACACATTCCCTCAAATACATTATCAGCATTATATGCGCTAAGATATTGGTCAGCCTCTAAGGTTAGCTCTCCCTTATAATCTATATCCTTTAGCGCCCTTGCGATTGCCTCAAAATCAATGCTCATTGAAAACGGAATTTGGTGGCTATCGTGAAGGCAGTCATTATCATGAATATGAAGCGCCTGCAGACGATGCCCAAGCTCCCTTGTCATATAAGGCGCGCCCTCGCCAGAGCCCTTCATTTCTGCGTGGCCAAGGTCAAGACATGCAACAAGATATGGGTCGTTTACTATGTCTATATGCTCCTTGAAGCTCTTCGCTGTTGCACACGCAGCAAAGCTACTTTGCGTCGCGTCCTTTTCCCAGTTCCACATGTTCTCTGTCGCAATTTTTACGCCATACTCCTTTGCAAACGGCAAAAGCTCCCCATACATTTCAGCATTTTCCTGTGCGCCTGCGTTATTATCTGGGTGAACGATACAAATTTTTCCACCTGCGATTGCTGTACATTCAATAGCCCTTTTAATTCTGTCCATTCCAACCACCCTTGATGGGAATGGCGCGTGCGATTGATTGCACTCAATACCACAGTCATCAGCCACCTGTCTTAGCCTTTTTGCAAATTTCAGGTAATCCTTACCCTGCAGAGGATGGTCTGTTTCTATAATAGTTCTGTCACGCCAATCAATTCGTGCCATCTCAAAAAGAGAGAAATCCCACGCATCAAAGCCTGCCCTTGCATAAAGCTCAATCGCCCTCTCCTCACCTATATGCTTCGCCGCGGAAAAAATTTCTGTAGATATCTTCATATCGCACCTCGTATAGAAAAATATGTAACTTATTACATATTCATTGTAGCACACTCGCTTGCTTTTATCAATGGGTTTTGCAAGTTTTTGACAAGCGCTGTGTGTCTCCTGCGTTCGAATCAACCAAGGGGCGATAAACAAAAAAGACACCCTGTTGGCGCGCCCCGATAATCGTTGCACGATTATATAGGAGATGCGTTCCCTGTGGGAACGAGTCTCGCCGAGCCTTATGCTAGCAAGCTGACAACGGCTTTCGGCGGACTTGCGAACTCTATTCAAAAACGCGTTGCGTTTTTGAAGGAGGTTCGAATCGACAGGATGCGACATAAAAAGATAAAGGACAGGTAAAAACCTGTCCTTTTATCTTTATGGCGCGCCCCGGGGGATTCGAACCCTCGACCTACCGGTTCGTAGCCGGGCACTCTATCCGCTGAGCTAGGAGCGCATTTCATTTTGCTAACATATAATAACACAATATTTTACAAATGTCAAGAGTATTTTTTGAAAATTTGAGAATTTTAACTGCATATAAAAAATAAAAAAGAAAAAACTATTGACAACACCCCAAAAATTGTGTATAATTGAAAAGCAAACTAGGAAACGGGAGTTTGCAGGTACTAAATGGATAAGTACTCAAGTTGGCCGAAGAGGCGCCCCTGCTAAGGGTGTAGGTCGGACTTAAACCGGCGCGGAGGTTCAAATCCTCTCTTCTCCGCCACAAAAAGACAGGCAAATGCCTGTCTTTTTTGCGTTATATAAGCTCGAATTTTGCAAACGGAGCGCAGGTTGAGTCCTTACCGATAAAGACCTCGAACTCGCCCTTTTCGGACTCGTGCCTCATGTTGCGTGTCCAGTATCTTAGCATTGGCTCCGTAATTTCAAACGTAACTGTTTTCTCCTCGCCTATGTCAAGCTCCAGCTTTTCAAAGCCCTTGAGCTCCTTTACTGGGCGCACGCAAGAGCCCTTTAGGTCTCTTATGTAGAATTGTACAGCTTCCCTTGCGCGATATTTTCCTGTGTTTTTGATTTTTACGCTGGCGATTAGCCTCTCGCCTGCCCTCATGACTGTGCCACTTAGCTTATAGTCACTATATTCAAAGCTTGTATATGATAGACCATAGCCAAATGGGTACAATGGGCTATTTGGAGCATCTATATAAGATGAGGTATAAGGCACGCGCTTAAGGTCGTCCTGCTCTAGCTTTGGTCTGCCTGTTGTGTAGTGGTTATAGTAGATTGGGCATTGACCAAGCGTGCGAGGGAATGTCATTGTGATTTTTCCACTTGGAATCACCTCGCCAAAAAGCAAATTAGCGCACGCGCTTCCACCCTCTGTGCCTGGCATCCACATGTTCAGGATTGCAGGGGCAAGCTTATCTAGCCTACTGATTGCAAGAGGTCTACCTGTGAAAAGCGCTACGGCAACATTTTTGTTTACCTCAAGTATTCTTTCAAGTAGCTTATATTGCACCTCTGGCAAATCAATGCTTGCACGGCAATTTCCCTCACCTGAGTAGTCCTGATGCTCTCCTAAGCAGAGCACCACGCACTCACTATTTTTAGCGAGCTGACACGCCTCGTCAAATAGGCTGGTGTCCTCTGAATCATACTCGATTTGACAGCCCTGTGCGTATTTTACCTTATCTCCAAGGAGATTTTTAAGTCCCTCATAAACGCTTACGGTTTCCTCTGCCTTGCCACCACAATGCCAGCTACCATGTATCTCTCCTGTCGCGCCAAGTGGACCTATTAGGGCAACGCTACCCACCTCTTTATCAAATGGCAAAACACCATTATTTTTAAGCAAAACCGCACTTTGCTCTGCACCCTTGCGTGCAAGCGCGCGATGCTCTGGCGAGAGCTGAACTCTTTTTGCCTCCTCGGGGCTTACGCTACGATATGGGTTGTCTAAAATTCCAAGCTCCTCCTTTAAGTCAAGAACTCTTAGAACGGATTTGTCTAGCTGAGCCTCGCTGATTTTGCCCTCCTCGATTAGCTCCTTTAGGTGGTGAGCATAACAGCTTGTCATCATTTCAATATCACAGCCTGCATCCATGGCAAGATATGCAGACTCCTTTTGGTTTTCGCTGGCACCATGAGTTATCATTTCGTCAAATGCGCCATAGTCGCTGATTACAACGCCATCAAAGCCCCATTCGTCTCTTAAAATGTCCTTTATAAGGTGCTTATTTCCGACACAGGGCACGCCATCTATGATATTAAAGGCTGTCATTACCATTTTTACGCCTGCGTCAATCGCGCTTTTGTATGCTGGCAAATAGTATTCACGCAGGGTGCGCTCGCTAACATCAACTGTATTATAGTCGCGTCCTGCCTCGGCTGCGCCATAGGCTGCAAAGTGCTTCACGCACGCACCGATGTTGTATTTGCCCATGTCACCCTGAAGTCCCTCAACGGTTGCTCGCGCCATTTCGGCATTTAGGTATGGGTCCTCTCCACTCGACTCCATAACGCGTCCCCAGCGAGGGTCACGCACGAGGTCAGCCATTGGTGCAAAGGTGACGCCTATGCCATCAAGGCTAGCTTCCTTTGCTGCCATTTGAGCAAGCTCCCTCGCCAAATCTCTATCAAAGGACGCAGCAACACCAAGATTTATAGGATAAAGGGTCCTGTGTCCGTGAATTACATCCTGCATGAACACAAGTGCCCTTTTGCTTTTGCTGTGTGCAAGAAAATGGTCTTGTGCCTCTATCATGGTTTCAGCTCCTATGAGGTTCAAGGTCGTTCCAACCTCATAGATTAGCTCCTTATCAAGCTTAAGAGCGCTGTCTGGCCCTGTTATAATGTTTGGTCTCTTTAGTGATGGCACAAAGGTTGCTGTTGTGATTTGCTCAATAAAATAAATCTTTTCATCTATCGACATTTGCGCCAGTATTTTCTCTGTTCTTTGACTCATTTTGTCCACCCTTCTTAGCTTTTCCAAAGTGGCTCTTGGCGTTATGCTTGACATTAGCGCACACCACTTAGCTCGCTTTCTAAAAGCTGTCTATTAGTAGCTTCTCGTATCGTGTTATTACAATATTAGTTTATCACACACTCATATGTTTTTCAATAGCGTTGTTATTGAATTTGCACTATTATTTTAGCTTTGCTTCTATTTCGTCAAGCTCCTCGAGAAGCGAAAACAGCCTTTCCTCAAGCGCCTCTATTTCCTCCCCAAGGGCACAAAGCTTAACATAGTCGCTTATAAGCTCCGGTGAGTCCATTTGCGCGCGCTTTTCGCCCACAAGTGCGTCCAGACGCTCTATTTCCTCGTTGATTTTTATCTGCCTGCGCTCCAGCCTTGCACGCTCCTTGCCCTGATTGTATGCCTCCTTGCCCTTGCTTGGTATCTGCTGAGGTCTTTCCTCTGTACGCTGTGGTGAGGCTATAGCACCCTGTGTGCGCTTTTCAAGGTATTCATCATAGGTATATGGAAGATATGTCGCCCTGCCATTTTCGATAACGATAAGCGCGCTTGCTAGCTTTCTTACAAAATATCTGTCGTGAGATACGAAAAGAATTGAGCCCTCAAGCTCTGCAAGCATAGACTCCAGCGTCTGCTTTCCTATCATATCCATATGATTTGTCGGCTCATCAAGCACTAAAAAATTAGGGCCTTTTTTAAACAGTCTGCAAAGCGCAAGCCTTACTCTTTCTCCACCAGAAAGCGCGCTAACTGGCTTAAAGACATCGTCCTGTGTAAACATAAACGCGCCAAGCGCGCCTCTTATCTGCGTTTCCGTAAGGGCTGGGAACTCATCCCAAAGCTCATCAAGCAGGGTCTT
>JAGALI010000017.1 GCA_017625275.1 Clostridia bacterium | reverse complement strand
CTCAAAGCCAAAAATTTCTTCCTTTTCCTTCCAAAGCTTTATAGCTCTTTCAATAAGAATGTCCTTTATTTGTTCTCTAGTTTCATTGTTTTCGAAATCATTTGGGAAGCAAATAAGTCCTGAATACTTATTTTTAAGCTCACCAAGCTCCCATGTATCAGGTTGACCAATAGTATGCTCTTCTACTGCATTGGTAATGGTTGAAATAATCATTTTTTCGATTTTGTCCTGAAGATCAACACCGCCCAAAGCATCTGCACGCTGTGAGTAAATAGTATTTCTTTGTTGGTTCATAACATCATCATAAGAAAGAACGTTCTTTCTTCTTTGGAAGTTATGCGCTTCTATTCTCTTTTGAGAGCTTTCAATAGTTCCCGAAAGGATTTTAGCGTCAATAGGAATATCCTCATCCTGCATCATTCTAGAAACAAGCCCTAATATTCTATCACTACCAAAAAGACGCATTAAATCGTCTTCAAAGGATAGATAAAATCTAGATTCACCTGGGTCGCCCTGCCTTCCTGAACGTCCACGAAGCTGATTGTCAATACGCCTACTCTCATGGCGCTCTGTTCCTATAATAAATAGTCCTCCAGCTTCCCTTACCCTCTCAGCCTCTGGCGCTATTTCCTGCTTGTATTTTTCATAATACTCATTAAAGAGCCTTCTTGCCTCTAATACTTCCTCTCCAACGGATTGAGATGAGCCTGTGGCAAGAGCTATTATTTCGTCCTCATAGCCTAGCTTCTTAAGCTCCTTTTTAGCAAGATACTCAGCATTACCACCAAGCATGATATCGGTACCTCGACCAGCCATATTTGTAGATATGGTAACCGCCCCCAGCTTACCTGCTTGAGCAACTATTTCTGCCTCTCTTTCATGGTGCTTTGCATTAAGAACATTATGAGGAATACCCTCGTTTTTAAGCTTTTGTGATAGCATTTCAGATTTTTCAACAGAAACAGTACCAACAAGAACAGGCTGACCCTTTGCACGGCATTCCTTTATCTGTCTTATAATTGCCCTATCCTTGCCTGCCTTTGTTCTATAAACGACATCGTTATGGTCCTTTCTAATCATAGGCTTATTAGTAGGAACCTCAACAACATCTAATCCATAGATTTCTCTAAATTCCATCTCCTCAGAAAGTGCTGTTCCTGTCATTCCTGAGAGCTTACTATACATTCTAAAATAGTTTTGGAAGGTAATTGTTGCAATTGTTCTGTTTTCTCTTTGAACCTTTACATGCTCCTTTGCCTCTATTGCTTGGTGTAAGCCATCATTATAGCGTCTTCCAGGCATAAGACGACCTGTAAATGTATCTACGATAATTACTTGATTGTCTCTTATAACATAATCGGTGTCTCTGTGCATGATGCCATGCGCTTTTATTGCAATTTGAATATGATGATTAAGCTCCGAATTTTTTGGTGATGTTAAAAGATTATCATTAAAATCGTCCTCATATTCTTGATCTGCATCTGTATTTAGACCAAAATATCGTTCTGCCTTTTCGATACCATGCTTTGTTAATGTGACAGTTCTTGCCTTTTCATCAACAATATAATCTCTTGCCTCAACTTTAATTTTTAAATAATTAGTTTTATTTCCGTTTTTAGCACCAGCCTCAAATAGAAAGGCGTTGTCAAGAAGGAGCCTGTCAGTAAGCTCCATTTCGGACTTTATTTGCATGCTATCATTATAGAAAGCGTCCTTTAAGGCATCAATTCTTGAGGTTAAATCCTCAAAACTTGAATAAATCTCATTAACAGTCTTAAGCTCAGTGCCAGAGTCATCCTCTTTTAAGTCATAATATTCAGCATTCAAAACATATACAAGATCATTTAAGACCTTCATATCAAGCTCTTTAACAACATGCTTTTTGAGAGACTTTACAAACACATCTACCTTATCGTACATTTCCGTGCTTTTCTGTCCTGCACCAGAAATGATAAGTGGTGTTCTAGCCTCATCAATAAGAATAGAGTCAACCTCGTCAACTATAGCAAAATTATGTCCTCTTTGACACATATCTTGCTTATAAATAACCATATTATCACGAAGATAATCAAAGCCAAATTCATTGTTAGTACCATAGGTAATATCACAATTATATGCCTTAATTTTTTCTTCCCTTGTTTGACCATGAACCACAAGACCTGTTGTAAGGCCTAAAAATTCATGTATTCTACCCATTTCATCTCTACCAAGGTCAGCAAGATAATCATTTACCGTTACTATGTGAACACCCTTGCCAGTAAGAGCATTAAGATATGCAGGCAAAACAGCAACAAGGGTTTTACCCTCACCCGTTTTCATCTCTGCAACACGACCCTGGTGAAGCAAAATTGCACACATAAGCTGAACACGGAACGGACGTTTGCCAAGTACTCTATCAGCCGCCTCTCTTACAAGAGCATACGCCTCTGGCAAAATATCCTCAAGCGTTTCGCCGTTTGCGAGTCTTTGCTTAAATTCGTCGGTTGTAGCGCGCATTTGAGCATCTGTCATTTCCTTGAATTTAGGCCCAAGCTCTTCAATTTTATCTACAATTGGCACAATTTTTTTAATTTGCTTTTCGCTATAAGTGCCAAAAAGCTTACTAAACAATCCCATTATTTTTTATTGCCTAAAGCAATCCTTTCAAATTGATTATTATTTTATAACAAATATATATTAACACATAAAATAATTAATTTCCACACTTATTTGTAAATTTTCTTTTTAAATTGTTGCAAAAATCATTGTTTTTTTACATTTTTAACGATATAATGAGTGTAGAATTCAAAAACCAATACAGTAGAGGTTAAAATGAGTAAGTTAAATATTGTTCTTCTAGAACCAGAAATTCCACAAAACACAGGAAACATCGCTCGTACTTGTGCCGCAACAGGCGCCAGCTTGCATATGATAAAGCCATTTGGCTTCAAAATAGACGACGCAAAGCTAAAGCGTGCCGGAATGGACTACTGGTATCACCTTGATATTTATTATTACGAAAATCTAGATGACTTCTTTGAAAAAAATCCCAATGTAGACTTTTATTGCTTCACAAAAAAAGCAACAAAGCGATATACCGATGTTATTTATGATGACAATGTTTTCTTGATTTTTGGTTGCGAAAGCTGTGGACTCCCCGAGGAGATTTTGGCAAAATATCCAGAACGCTGCTTAAGAATTCCCATGAGAGAGGGGCTTCGTTCTCTTAACCAATCTAATTCCGTTGCGATTGCAGTTTATGAGGCTTTAAGACAGCAAAATTTTGATGGCTTATCTGAAGATGGTGGCTGGATAAAATTATAACCATACTAAATTTTTGAATTTTAAAAATCAATAATTCATTTTTTAAAAATTTATATATAATATAAAAAGCGCCAAAAATGGCGCTTTTTTAAATAAATAATGGTCTTAATTGCTTTTTATCTAGTGCATAGCTAAGTGTTTGAGGAACTAGCGAAAATTCGGAAATTAATGAGTGTGGCTTTCTTGTTGGGTCATCCTGCTTCATTGGTACAAAATATACATGCTTGCGCTCAAGCAAAATACTAATATTTTGAAGGTTTGCACTTAAAGCATCATTTGAGCAAAGTGCCATAATCAACGGACGATCCGCCCTCAAATGTGCTTTTGCAGTCATAGTTACAGCAGTATCAGTTATACCTCTTGCAATTTTTGCCAAGGTATTGCCAGTACAAGGAGCTATTATTAAAGCATCAAGCGCTATTTTAGGTCCTAGTGGCTCTGCATCGACTATTGTGTGAATTACCTCTCTCTTGGTTATTTCTTCTACAGTATCTATTAATTCTCTAGCTTTTCCAAATCTAGTATCTGTGTTATATACATTTTCACTCATTATAGGCAAAATATCATAGCCCTGAGACTTTAATATTCTTAATTGCTCAACACCTTGCTTATGAGTGCAAAAGGATCCACAGAACGCGTATCCTATCATATATTAGCTCCTTTCGTTGGAAATGTATTTTTCAACGAAATCATATATTGCCTTACCTGCACTTGTTGGCATCATTTTCCCCGGTAATGCAAGTGCTCTTTGGGGAAAGCTCTCGTCCTCAAATCCACCTGGTAACGATGCTATATCGTATACTAAAGTGTTTTTACCGATTTTTTCACTTTGCTCTTTTGTTATTATCTTTTTGGGAACTGTATTGATTATAATATCAAATTGGGCTTTTTCAAGTGTATTTATTTCGCATGACACAGCACCATTCATCAATGCTTCCCTTCTGCTTTCTTCTCTTCTGGCAAAAACAGTAACACTTGTACCTAAGCCTACTAAAATCCTTGTTAGATGCCTTCCTATTCTACCATATCCTATTATTCCAATCATACTATCAGAAAGCGTTTTTTTAGAGTCAGACAATGCGATTGCTATTATACACTCTGCAGTAATATAAGCATTTTTATCTACAAAACGCTCATCCCGTGAATAATCTATTATTTCTCCATCAAAATATTTTCTTATTTTATTTACTTCTCCAGAAAAAACAAGAGCGCTCTTTTTTACCCCTTGAAAAATTTGCTTAAATTCTTCCTCGGTAAGAGCGCTCTTTATTGGTAATATTATTATATCGCCCTTGCAATCTGTGCCTGGTTCACAAATACGACTATCATATCCCTTTTCTTTCAAGATATTGCAAAGAGCATTGTAGCGAGCGTCAGAGGAAATAATATTGATTTCGTTCATATATTTTCCTTATAATTGTATTTGAGAAATTATTCTCATTAACATAATATGACGCTTCTTTTAAAATGAAAGTATTATTTTTTGTTTTTTGCAATTAGCATATTGATTTTAAAGCCTTTTTCGGTAAAATTACGCTCATATTCTGTCTGAATATTAGTTTCGTTCATTTCTGATGCGTGTAAATCGTAGGTTTTATATTCTAACACAAAATTAGAAGCCTCAACCTGCTCTAATGAAAAGTCAAACAAAGCTCTGTTATCAGTCTTAAAGCAAAGCTTTCCACCATTTACAAGAAGTCTTGAATACATATTCAAAAATGTGATATATGTAAGACGGCGCTTGCTTTGACCTTTTTTCTTCCAAGGATCACTAAAATTAAGATATATTGTGTCAACACAGCTATCAGGAAGGTCCTTTAAAAGCTCCGCAGCATCACCTACGCAAAATCTAACATTTCCGATTTGCTCTTTTGTAAATTCTATTCCCTATTCACCTAAAGGATGAACTATTCCGTCTGGTGTCTGCCAGCCACCATTTGGGGCAAGTGCGCCAAGTCCCCTTGTAGTTGCATATTTTTCGGTTGCAATAGTCATCACATCTGCAATTTTCTCAATCGCAAGATAGTTGTAGTCCTTTTCTTGCTCTGCCTTTCCTCTTATGAAGTCGCCCTTTCCACAACCAATTTCAATTCTCAACGGATTTTTATTTCCGTAAATTTGTTCAATATTATCGGGTATGGTTGAGGGATTATCAACTATCATTGCTGACATTAATAACAATCTTTCGCCACCATGGCGCTTTTTTTTCATTCTCATATTGAATTTTTCTCCACTTTTTGATAAAATAAGAATTAACATCTATATATTATCACATATTTTAAAAAAATGGTATATTTTTTCAAATTAAAGGAGAATTTTATGAAATATTCTTTTCAACCAAAAGGGGTTTGCTCTGCTTTTATAACCTTTAATATTAATGACGGAATTCTATCAGAGGTTATTTTTAAGGGTGGATGCGATGGAAATTTAAAGGCTATTTCCAAGCTAGTTGAAGGAATGAAATGTGAGACGGTTGTTAAGATTTTAAAGGGTAACGATTGCAGAGGTCGTGGTACTTCCTGTGCTGACCAGCTCGCTATTGCTATAGAACAGGCCATGGAGAATGAAAAACAATGAAAAAGCTTCTAATCGTTGATGGAAACAGTATTTTAAATCGTGCTTTTTATGGTATTCGTCCTCTTT
>JAGALI010000016.1 GCA_017625275.1 Clostridia bacterium | reverse complement strand
CATTTGGCCACCAGCCATGCCAGCAAAGCCAGCAAGATCGGCTAATGTGCGAGTGGCATTTTTAATACTTTCAGCACTTACTCTGTCATTAGATGCTACAACAGAAAATGCATATGTCAGAAGCGCATCACCAGCAAGTAATGCATTTGCCTCTCCAAAGACCTTATGACAAGTAGGTCTTCCTCTTCGATAATCATCGTTATCCATACACGGTAAATCATCATGAATCAATGAATAAGTATGAATCATTTCAAGAGCGCAAGCGTATGGAAGAACCTTTTGTATATCATTTTCCCCTGAAAGCATCTTATATGCCTCAATAGCAATAAATGGTCTTAATCTTTTTCCACCAGAAAGCAAGCTATATTTCATAGCCTTTTCTAGCCCATATCCTTCAACCTCGAGATACTTTTCCAAAGCATTTTCGACAATTGCAGAATTTGTTTTAATTAAATCATTAATTTTCATCATTTTCTTCAACAAAGCTCTTTTCTACAAACTCACCATTTACATTTACTAGCTTCTTAACTGAAGCCTCTGCTGCTTCTAACTTTTCGTTGCACATCTTAACAAGCTTAACTCCTTCTTCAAAAAGAGTTAAGGACTCATCGAGTGGTGCATCTCCACTTTCAAGCATATCAACTATTTTTTCAAGTCTTTCTAAAGCATTTTCAAAGTTAAGTTCTTTTTTTGCAGGCATTTTAAATTTCCTCACTTTCAATGGAATTTACAGAAGCATCTATCGTTCCATCAATCATTTTTATTAAGATTTTATCCTCAACTATTATTTCATTAACACTCTTAACAATTTTGTTTTCGTCATTAAAAACTACACCATAGCCTCTTGACAAAACTGAAAGAGGGCTCAATGCATTTAACGAAGCACTTATCTGCGCAAGCTCATGTTTTAAATCCTTTATTCTTTCATTCATTACCCTTGATAGGTTTTCGGCAATTGTCAAAAGCTGTATTTTTTTAGTATCAAAAAGGTATTCTGGCTTTTTTAAGGCTTTACTCTCTATAAGCTTAGAAACCCTATCCTTATAAGCCAAAACTTTATTATAAATAGCCACAGACATGCGTTTTTTTGACGAGTCTAGCATTAAATTCAATTCACTAATATTAGGTGTTGCAAGCTCCGCGGCGTGTGATGGAGTCGCAGCACGCAAATCTGCAACAAAATCGCAAATTGTAAAATCAATTTCGTGACCTACAGCCGAGATTACAGGTATTTGAGAATTATAAATTGCTCTAGCAAGATTTTCATCATTAAAAGCCCATAAATCCTCAATTGAACCACCACCTCTGCCGATGATTATAACATCTACATAATTAGTAGCATTTAAATATTCGATTGCAAAAGTAAGCTCGGATGCTGCACTATCACCTTGAACAGCAGATGGAAATAACACAAGCTGAGCAAATGGGCATCTTCTTTTGCAAACCTTAATAATATCTCTAACCGCCGCCCCCGTAGGTGAAGTGATTATTCCAATTTTTTGTGGAATTTTTGGTATTGCTTTTTTATGATCCTCATTAAATAGTCCCTCATATGCCAGCTTCGACTTTAATTGTTCAAAAGCTAGATATAAAGCTCCAAGCCCCTCGGGCTGCATTGAATCCACATAAAGCTGATAAGCGCCTGCTCTTTCATAAACTCCTATTCTCGCATGCACAATAACCTTCATTCCATTTTGTGGCAAAAATCTAAGCTTCATAGAATATGGCTTAAACATTACGGCCTTAATTTCGCTTTTTTCATCCTTTAGCGTGAAATACATATGTCCGGAGGAATGATATTTAAAATTTGATATTTCAGCCGAGATATAAATATCTTGAAGCTGAACCTCTTCCTCGATAAGTGATTTAATGTAATCATTTACCCAAGAAACCGTTTTAGGCTCTGGCAAAAGCTCATTGCCATTTTCATCAAACCTATACGATACAGCCATCTTTCCTCCTTCAGCAATTATTTTTTGCTATTTATATATTTTTCTCTTGTAAGTAACGCTATTCCAGAGGCGTTATCCGTGCTAAATTCAGGCGTTGCAAAGTAAACATCTTTAAATTTGTTCTTTAGTCGATCCTGAATTATAGAATTACTCATCACTCCACCTGCATAAACAATTGGCAACAATTTATACTCGTTTCTTAGATTTTGAGTAATTTTTTCAAGCGTTTTTCCTAAAAAATCTATAACAAATGCACTTACCAAAGCCTTGTCATTACTTTCCCTATATAGTTTTATCGCAATATTTTCAAGACCAGATAAATTGCATTCAAAATTATTTACACAAATTTGATAATTAGGAATTTTTCCAGCGAAATTCATGGCAAAGCGTTCCATTTCTTTTCCACAAGGAAAAGAAAGTCCCATATTCACACCTATTCTATCAATAGCCTGTCCAGCGTGCAAATCTATGCTTCCACCGATTTGCTCGATTTTATAATATCCATTAGAATCAAGCATCACCTTTAAAACCTCGGTAGTTCCACCAGAAACGTGAAAGCTAATAAAGCTTTCCTTCAATTCTGCTCCACTAGAATAAATAGCTGCACGAATATGTCCAGCTTGATGAGAGAAGCTGTAAATCTCAGCCTCGCAAAAGGCTGAAAGCATTTGTGCGACAGCCTCACCTGTTAAAAAGCAAGGCATATAGGAGCCTTGCACATCTCTTGGGAATGCCGAATATCCAATTGCAAGAATTTCACCGTTCTTACAATTATCTCGTATCATATTCGCAATTACCTTGAGATTTTTTATATGTGCGAAAACTGCATCGCTTTGACGCAAGCCTCGCTCGCCTTCTTTTACAGGCAAAAGAAGCTTAAAGTTGTGCAAAATTTCACCATTTCCATTTGCTATTGCACACGAGGTGGTATAATTACTCGTATCAATACCAACAAATATCTTATTTGACATATCAAAAGCCTTTTTTAGCAATATTATTTAATACACCATTAATATAAGCAGCTGCTCCATCCTCGGCATATTGCTTCGCAAGCTCAACAGCCTCGTTTATAGAAATAGGAGCTGGAAGCTCTAGATATTTCATCTCATATACGCTAAGTCTCAATATTGACAATGTAACCTTTGATAATCTAGAAATATTCCAGCCTTGAAGATTTTGCGAAATAATATCGTCAATGTCCTCAATCTTTTCACAAACTCCAAAAAAAGTATTCTTTACTGTCTCTGTTTCGTCATCCTCACAGCAAAAATTATCGTAAGCATCATTATAATACTGAACAACGTCAATTTCCTTATTAAAGTTATAGCCAAAAACAAGGCCAAATACATTTTTTCTTATTTTTCTTTTACCAAGCATAATAACCTCTTATGAATAAAAATCAATGATTACTAATTCACTATATATTATATAAGTTTATAGATATAAAGTCAAGTGAAAATATTCATTTTTTATGCATATTTTCATTTTTTAGTATTATTTTGGAAAACCCTCTTTTTTGTTTAAATGGCTTGAAATATAATTTATTTTGTGGTATTCTTTTTATAGATTGAGTTTAGAAAGGAGTGGCAACATGAAAAACAGTTTATTTATAAAAATATATCTATTCACCTCGCTAATTTTTGCGCCTATTACCTTTCTATCCAATCTTTTAATTGGCATCCTTGTAGATCAAACATCGTTTTTAACTCTAGGTGGAATGTTTATAATTTTGATATTTTCTTTTATCATTTCTGCATTTGTAGTTATATTAAAAGAAAATCCACCAAAAATCATAGATAAATGCAAGGTTTTATCATATAGCGTTGGATTTTACACTGCTATTTCAGTAATTCTAAACGTTTTTGTGCAAATTCTAATGGTATCTATCAACTCTGCCCCAAACAAGCTGTGGAATGTTTTTTCAGCTGTTTTAACCCTAGCTTTTTCGATAGCAATTTCTCTTTTGATGCTTTATTTTAAGCCAAAAAGCATTTCTCTTTTATTAACAGCTTACTTCTTTGTTGTTGGAATTTTCTATTATTTATTAACAATCACCTTTGGTGGATTAGGTACAGACAACAAAATCATCATTGTTTTGAGTATTTATGTTGTGGCGTTCGCCCTTGTAT
>JAGALI010000119.1 GCA_017625275.1 Clostridia bacterium | reverse complement strand
TTTATGCCATTCAAACTCTGCGCCAAATAATAAAGAATGGCACTTGTGATGCTTGCGAGATAATTGACTCTCCTGATTTTGAAACAAGAGGCTTCTATTATGATATAACAAGAGGAAGAATACCAACTCTTGATACATTAAAAGAGCTTGTAGATAATTTGGCATATTATAAAATTGATATGCTTCAGCTCTATGTAGAGCACGTTTTCCCCTTCAAGGAGTATGACGGAATATACCAAAGAACAGGCTATATGACACCCGAGGAAACAATGGAGCTTGATAAGTATTGTCAAGAGAATTTTATTGAGCTTGTACCATCACTATCATGCTTCGGTCACCTATATGAGCTTTTGGAAAGTGATAAATACAAACATCTTTGCGAGCTTCCTGATTATAAAAATTCCACCATCTTCTGGTGTGAGAGAATGGCACATCATACAATAGATCCATCAAATCCAGAGAGCATTGAGCTAATAAAGAGCCTAATAGACCAATATTCACCACTTTTCACAAGCGATAAATTCAATATTTGCTGTGATGAAACATTTGACCTTGGTAGAGGTAGAAATCAAGGAAAAGACAAGGGGAAGATATACGTTGATTTTGTAAAAAAGGTGCTCGACTACGTAAAATCAAAAGGCAAAAAGCCTATGATGTGGGGCGATATTATCGCAGAGCATTCTGATTTAATCGCTGATTTGGGAGAAGACATTTTATTCCTCAGCTGGAGATATGACGCAAATCCCGACCCCAAAATGATATATAAAATTAGAGATGCAAAAAAACCACAATATGTTTGTCCTGGACTTAATAACTGGACATCCTTAACCGAGCTTACTCATGTATCCATTCCAAACATTACAAAAATGGCTGAATATGGCTATTCAGTTGGTGCTAAGGGCATCTTAACCACCTGTTGGGGAGATTACGGACACATTTCACCAATATATGCTTGTATGTATGGCTTGATATACAGCGCAGCTAAGGGCTGGAATGTTAAGTGCGAATATAATAATTTTGATGAAGCAATTGATAAGCTTTATTATGGATATAATGGGGCATCAAAGCTTGTTAACCAAATATCCAGAATACATCGTGTTAATTATTGGTATAACCTTGTTTGCGATTATTCAAATGAATTATATTCAAACGACGTGATGAAGTCATGGAACAAACCAAATCCAGACGATTTGAATAAGGCATTCTATGAGTGCGAGGATATTATCCCTTATCTTGAAGCAACAACCTGGGAAAATGAAAAGGCAAGAAAAGCATTGTTGGTAGTTGTCCAAGGTATAGAATATATGATTTCAATGCTTATGTCCAAAATAACAGGAGAGAAGCTTGGAGTAATTTTTAGCTATCTTGAAAAATGGATTAAGGATTATTCTGAAATTTACTTACAGGAGAGCAAGCAGGGAGAACTAAAAGAATTTATCAAGGTAATTTACGCACTTGGCGAAAAATACTTAAAATAAAAGTAGGAAAAATAATGGAATTAAGCTATAAAAGTTTTAAGGATATTCTAATTTCCGTAGTAGTAGGATTTTTTATTGGTTTATCCGTAATCGTACCTGGAATAAGTGGATCATCTATTGCCATAG
>JAGALI010000118.1 GCA_017625275.1 Clostridia bacterium | reverse complement strand
TATCGCTGTCATTCATGGTGATAAAGCAGGGAAGCACAGGAACATTGTTCTTAACTGCGAATTTGAACCCACCCGGCTTTAAGGGACGAGGCTTGCGATAGTTCCACCACATTGCCTGCTCTGGATAGAAAAGAACAAAATTTCCATCCTTTAAAAGCTTGTTTGTGGCATCGGTGAATTTTACCATCGTCTTTGTGTTAGAGGATAATGGAAGCGTGTAAAAATGACGCATAAGCTCACCAAAGAAGCCTGGAAATGAGGTGTAGTTGCCCTCTCTTATAACACGATAGAATTTGCTCTTTGGCCATTTATTTGACGCGTGATACGCCTCTTGAATAGCAAAGCTGTCAAATGCATTGAAGTGATTGCAGGTTATAATAGCACCACTGTCAAGGCTTTGCCAGTTCTCAACACCCTTTATATCCTTGATAATCATGATTTTTTTGTCAAGAATTGTATCTAGGAAAACCTTTGCCTTCTTGTGGGCGATTTTAGTTTTGATTTTCGCCATAAGAGAGCGTCTTAGGTAGTCAATCTCATCGGGCATTATCATTCTTGATGGTGGGTCATCCTCAACATCCTCGTCAAAGCGACCCTCTCGCTCATATTGCTCGATTTTTTTAAGTAGCTCTACACGATAAGGTGAGCGCTTTTTTTCATTTAGCTGATTTTGATAGTTGTCAGCGCGATTTGTTTCGTCAATCGCCATTTGATATAGATTTTCAGCGCTTGCCTTGTCATTTGCTCTTTGCTCGTCAGTATAAGCCTCAAGCTCAGCCCTTAGCATATCGCAAACAGAGGTCTTTTCAGCGTAGCTCCAATAAATATCAGCGCCTCTGCAATCAGTATAATGCCAAGGCTTGTTAACCATAATGTAGTGGAGAATATATGCATCTCTGTAATCGTAGCTATATTCAAGTCCGTCGGTAAGCTCTGTATTCCATTTTTGGTCAAGCCAATAAACATGGTCCTTGCAAATAAGATTTAGATAATCCTCATCCTGAGTAACCACAAAGTTATATTCACCAAGGTGGTAAATGAACCTCTTTAAAACCTGCTTCTCTCTAAATTGCTTGGTGTTAATAAGCATAAGTCCAGCATTGAAGAAATTGTGTCTTGAAACGCCAACAACCCTTTCAGCATAGGTTCCATAAACATCAACCTGCTCCATCGCCTGCTCGTGACATGCACCAACATAGCAATCGCCAATTTCAGTATTGTAAAGCTCACTAATATCTCCAAGCACAATAGTATCGCTATCTATGTAGATAGCCTTGTCGTATTCTGGAAACATTTCGGATATAAAGAATCTATAATATGTCGTTTTAGAGTAGTAGTGACGGATAGGAAGCTCCTTATTAACATTTTCAAGGTACTCGGTAACATTTGTGAATATAACCTCAAAATTGTCGTTAGAAAGCGCATAAAGCGCATCTTGCATTTCCTCTGAAATGTTAGTGTTTAAAATATATATTTTATAGTCAAATTCCTTTGATGCATTTTCAATCATGGAACGAAGAGAAACAATGGTGTATTTCACAAACGCATCGTCACACGCATAAAAAATAGGAATTATCTTGTTACTCATTTATTTAAAACCTCGTTTTCGAATTTCTTTTTCAAATAGATGTATTCGTATAAAATGTCGTCAAATTGATAATATTTAAACACCTTGTGCACACGGCTTACATGCCATTGCTTAATGTTGTCGGTGTGTGGATAGGGAAGCCAAAATAGCCTTTTTGAAAAATGCCTTACAACTGTGCTCTTGTGTAAAAACTTTTGGTCGTTGAACTTTTGACGTAGCATTTTCTTTTTGGTTGTAGAGCGAATAATTGCACTCTGGTCTGCAAAGGTAAGCTTTTTAGTCTTAATAAGCTCACGCGCCTTTTCCAAAAGGCCAGTTTCCTTCATCCTTTTAAGATTAAATAGAAGCACACCAGCATTTACATAATTAGGGTGAATTAAATACTTGCCATAGTGGTCTCTTGCCGCTGCATACTCGTAGCCCTCAACATCAATATCATAAAGCAGGTGAATATCTCTGTTGAACATAATATCAATGTCAAGATAAAGGAGCTTATCTGGAAGAATATCAACCTTGTCGGCAAAAAGCCTAATAAGCGTATATGGTGAGCAGTAAGCGCTCTCGTTTGGACACTTGTCAAAGTGCTCCATATAAAGAGAGGTAACATCAACCTTGATGGCACGATTTTCCTCGTTGTATTCCTTTATAACTCGATTAAAAAAATCAACCTGCTCGTCGCTTATAGCTGTGTATGTGTCCTTTATATGTGACACATCCATTGTGAATATATAAAAGCTTATAGGCTCATCAGTCCTACTTCGCTTTAATATTGAAAGAGAGCAGGTGAGAAGTCCATCAAAGACCTTATCATTTCCACAAAATAAAACATTAATCATTTTTTTCGTCCTTTTTGATATACTTAATCCACTCAACGGTAGAAAGGGTAGCACGCTCACACATTTTCTCATAAACCTGATTTCTAAGGTCAATGCGTTGCTCCTTTGATGAAAGCTCAGCCCTTGGATAGAATGGACCATCAATGTATGTTACGATTTTTGGCTTTTTAGAAAATCTTCTTTTTTGATATGTGTTGGTAAAGCAGAAGGTAGGAGTGCCTAGCCTTATAGGATAAGCAAAGGAAACATCACCAAATGGTCTTATCTTAGTGTAAAACGGCCAAATGTGTGCCTCTGGATAAATAACAATCGCACATTTTTCCTCAATACGCTTTTCAATCGCCGACATAAAGTTTTTGTATGCTGTCATACCCTCTGGCAAGGGAAGTGCCCCAAGGGAAGGGGTTATTTTGCCAAGAAAAGGAATTGATACATTGTTTGCATGAACAATGATGTAAAAGTCCTGAGGCAAATTTAGCATATTAGGCATAAATGCGTCGCCAATATCCTGAGTGTGGTTTCCGTATATGAAATATCCCTTTCTCTTGTATGGCTTAAGGGCTTTGCGTCCCACAACCTTGTGGTGAAGC
>JAGALI010000117.1 GCA_017625275.1 Clostridia bacterium | reverse complement strand
CCAACTACAATGTTCTTAGCATAGTCTGCGTGAACCTCAAGGAATTTGCCATCATCAACAATACCGCCGATAACCTCGTATACATCGTAAGGTTTGTTAGGGTTATCAGGAATGATGTCGTTAAGTACATCATCAAGTCTGTCGATAGGATCTGAAGTCTCAACAACTGGAGTCTCCTCAAGGTTGTTCTGTGGAAGATAGCTCAAAAGGTCTCTGATAACCTGGATACCCTCTTCCTCTGAGTTAACTGCAAAGTGTGCAACACCGCTCTTGCTTGCGTGTACGCTTGCACCACCGAGGTTCTCTTGTGTAATATCCTCACCTGTAACTGATTTAACAACTGTAGGACCTGTAAGGAACATGTAGCTTGAGCCTTTGGTCATGATGTTGAAGTCGGTAAGAGCTGGTGAGTAAACTGCACCACCTGCACATGGACCGAAGATTGCAGAAATCTGAGGAATAACACCTGATGCAAGAATGTTTCTCTGGAATATTTCAGTATAACCTGCCAAAGCGTTTACACCCTCCTGGATACGTGCTCCACCTGAATCGTTCAAACCGATAACAGGGGCACCCATTTTCATTGCCTGATCCATGATCTTGCAGATCTTCATTGCGAAGCTCTCAGAAAGTGAACCTCCGAATACAGTGAAGTCTTGTGCAAAAACATAAACAAGACGGCCATCTATTGTACCATAACCGGTAACAACACCATCACCCAAAAATGTGGTTTTCTCCATTCCGAAGTTCTGGCAACGGTGAGTTACAAACATATCATACTCTTCGAAGCTTCCCTCGTCAAGCAGCATGTTGATTCTTTCACGAGCAGTGTATTTGCCTTTAGCATGTTGCGAGTCAATTCTTTTTTGACCGCCACCCAAACGCGCTTTTTCACGAAGTGCGATAAGCGCTTTAACTTGTTCAAGTTGTTGGCTCATTTTGTATTTTTTTAAGATTTAGATTGAGTTTACAGTTTTGATGG
Organism: Clostridia bacterium; assembly: GCA_017625275.1. Taxonomy (GTDB): domain Bacteria; phylum Bacillota; class Clostridia; order Oscillospirales; family CAG-272; genus RGIG2000. Next base: position 1,077 of record JAGALI010000117.1, on the reverse strand, counting down.
ATCCTCGCAGATCTCGGTAAGAACACCTAGAGTTGATTTTGGATGAAGGAATGCAATGTTCAAACCTTCTGCACCTTTTCTAGGAGCTTTGTCAATAAGTTGAACGTCTTTAGATGCAAGCTCATCCAAAGCAGCCTGCACGCCGTTGCTTGCAAATGCAATGTGGTGAACGCCTTCGCCTTTTTTCTCAATGAATTTGGCAATTGTTCCCTCTGGAGAAGTGCTCTCCAAAAGCTCGATCTTAGTTTGGCCGATTTTGAAGAAAGCGGTTTTAACCTTCTGGTCTGCAACCTCTTCAATTGAATAGCATTTCAAGCCCAATTTCTCTTCATAGTAAGGAATAGCAGTCTCCAATGATTTAACTGCAATACCAATGTGTTCTATATGTGTTAGTTCCATCATTAAAATATTTAAATGATTAAAAAATTAGATTAAGCATGGTTACTTTAATATGCAAAAGTACGAAATAATATAACTTCGTCATAAAAATTATCAAAAAAAATGAACTTTTTTCATCTAATTGTTTTTGAAAGGGATAAAAAAAAAGGACGACTTGAAGAGCCATCCTTTTTTATGATATATATTTGAGCTTATTCCTCTGAAGTGTCGAGAAGATGGTACACATTCTGTACATCATCATCATTCTCCAATTTCTCGATAAGTTTGTCGAGTTCAACTCTGTCCTCTTTTGCAACTTTCTTCAACTCGGTGGTAGGAATTCTCTCAAACTGTCCTGATTTGAGCTCGTAACCGTTCTCCTCAATGAATTTCTGGATTGCACCATAAGACTCGAATGAACCGTAGATTACAATTACATTCTCATCCTCCTCATCTTTGAATACCTCCTCTGCACCGTAGTCAATAAGCTCAAACTCAAGCTCTTCCAAATCTACAGGGTTAGCTGAAGTCATTTTGAAGACACATTTGCGCTCGAACATGAAATCCACGCTTCCAGATGTTCCCAAAGAGCCGCCGAACTTGTTGAAATAGCTTCTTACATTTGCAACGGTTCTGGTTGGATTGTCGGTTGCAGTCTCAATGAGGAATGCAATACCGTGAGGACCATAACCTTCGTAT
>JAGALI010000116.1 GCA_017625275.1 Clostridia bacterium | reverse complement strand
TCAATTTTTTTCGTGCTTATAGAAACGATATCTACCTTCATCTCAGCAAGTGCACCAGATATTTCTGCAAGCAATGACAATCTGTTGTTTACTATTATTTGAATTGAGGAATCATATGTTGAATGATAAGTGCCAGAAACAGGAGTGTCCCACTCTGCCTTAACAAATCTATTTACATTTTCCTCATTTGCATAAGCATTTCCTATATTTGGACAATCGGCCTTATGAATAGAAATTCCATAGCCTCTTGTGATATAACCAATAATCTTTTCTCCTGGAAGTGGATTACAGCATTTTGCGAACTTAACAACACAACCCTCTTCGCCATCAACAATAACTCCACCATTTGACTTGCGTCTTCTTGACGAGGCTGCTGTAGGCTCAATAGCTTGTATCTCACGATCATTAGTTTTGTGATTTCTTTCGTATTCGTCACGAATTTTAAGCTCAATCTTAGCAAGAGTAATTCCTCCATAGCCAAGAGCATTGAATAAATCATCAGCCTCGTTCATTCCAAAGCGTTTTCCAACAGTTGAAACAATCTCTAGCTTTTCATCCTCGCTACACACAAGTCTATGACGCGCAAATAGCTTGTCAATTTCGCCTTTTCCGACAGCGATATTTTCAACTCTCTTTTCCTTCTTGAACCACTGCCTAATTTTGTTTCTAGCCTCACTGGTCTTAACAACATTAAGCCAATCACGGCTAGGTCCCTTGGAAGCGTTTGATGTAATTACCTCAACAATATCTCCATTTTGTGGCATAGAATCTATTGGTGCAATTCTTCCGTTAATTTTTGCACCAATCATCTTATTACCAACACCTGTATGGATAGAATATGCAAAGTCAATAAGTGTAGCTCCCTGTGGCAACGCAACAACATCTCCCTTTGGTGTAAACACAAAGGTTTCGTCATGGAAAATATCTATTTTGAAGGCATGCATAAACTCTTCGCTATCTGCTGCCTCATTTTCGGTATCTATAAGCTTAGAAATCCAAGAAAGCTTTTGGTCAATATCAGCACTAGCCTTATCTCCGCTCTTATATTTCCAGTGTGCAGCAATACCATATTCAGCTATATGATGCATTTCCTTAGTTCTAATTTGAACCTCAAACGGAATACCATCCTTACCAATAACGGTTGTATGAAGCGACTGATACATATTAGGCTTAGGAGTTGAAATGTAGTCCTTAAATCTACCTGGCACTGATTTATACATTTCATGAATTAAGCCAAGCACAGTATAACAATCAAGCTCAGTATCAACAATTATACGAAGCGCGTAAAAGTCGTAGATTTCATCAAAGCTTTTATTTTGATTATACATCTTACGATATACACTATAAACTGTCTTTACGCGTCCCTCAAGGGAAAAATCAATGTGTGTTTGATCTAGCTTTTCACTTACATAAGACTTTAACTTCTCAATAAAGTTTACATTTCTTCCATATTTTTCCTCAATATGATCCTTTATTTCCTTATAGCCTATAGGATCAAGATATTGAAGGGCATAATTTTCAAGCTCCTGCTTAACTCTTTGCATTCCAAGTCTATGTGCTAAGGGCGCATAAATGTGCATCGTCTCGAGGGCTGTAGTTCTGCGTTTCTCGTCTTTTTTTACATACAAAGTGCGCATATTATGCATTCTATCGCAAAGCTTTATGAATATAACTCTTATATCCTTAGACATTGCGAGAAGCATTTTTCTAATGTTCTCTATATGCGTTTCTTCTTTGTCGGAAATGTTAATGGACTTAATTTTTGTAACGCCATCAACTAAAAGCGCGATATCCTCTCCGAAAAGCTCTCTAATTTTATCAATATTAGTTTTATCTGGGTTATCCTCCACTGTATCGTGCAAAAAAGCAGCACAAATAGAATCAGTATCAAGCCCCAAGCTAGCAACTATTTCTGCAACTGCAATTGGATGGGAGATATAAGGCTCTCCACTTTGGCGCAGCTGCCCCTCGTGCATTTCGTCTGCGTATATAAATGCACGCTTTATTTTATCAAAATCATACTTTTTGCCAGTTCCCGCTAAAATGTCAAGAAGCTTTTCGATTGGCATTAGTCTATGGTCTTGCATTTGGTACTCCTTAGTTCGCTGTATAAAGTGATTTTATCCTTTTTAAAATGTTTGATTTTTCAAGGTTAGCCTTGCTCTTGGAAAAATTGATTTTAAAGGCGAAAGAAAAATCATCAATTTCCTCTATTGATATGATGTTTAACTCTCTAAATACCTTTATAACGAGCTTTAGCTTTATATAATTGGCAGTAACTCCCGTATACTTACGATTAAGAGCCTGTAAGAGCTTTATGTAAGAATATTTTTCCTTACCTTCTCTAGCTTCCTTTGCAAGAAAGCTATATACAAGAGAGAAATCAGCTCTATCAGGAACAATTTCGCTTGCAGAAAGCCCACTTTTCCCTTCCTTTGCTAGTATATACTGCTCTTCCTCATGCTGTTGGTGTGTTGAAACTCTTTCGCTCATACGAATATCCTTAATGTTAAATTGAACATTTTTGGTATTCATAAACTCGTTTATTTCGAGGTTAAAAGCAACATCGACCTCGTCATAAATCTCATAAGGAAATTCCTGAGGTGAAACACAGAAAAGCATTGCTGTATATGTAACGCCATCCTTTGAAAGCATCAATTTTAAATGTCTGTTCATTCCAATTGGAATTATTTCCTCTATAATCATATCCTCCATAGCAAATACAGGCATAGGATTAGATACGCCATATGGCTCTAGCAACGAAAGCTCTGATGCGCTTTTTAATGTAGCTTGGCTTGTGTTAAGCAAGCAATCTATATCAATATTATTTTCTGGAGCGTGCTCCTTGAAGCATTTACTTGCATACTCATTCATTTTTTTGCGAAGCGCTTCAAGATTTTTTCTTTTAATGGTTAATCCTGCAGCAAGCTCATGACCACCAAAGCGATCTAATAAATCCGAGCAATACGAAAGTGCATCCACAAGGTTCATGCCATGAACGCTTCTTCCTGAGCCCTTACCTATATCCTCTCCATCACCAGTACATTCATCACCCTCAAATGAAATCAAAATCGCTGGCAATGAATACTTTTCGGATATTCTTGATGCAACAATTCCTATAATTCCATGATGCCATTTATCACTTTCAAGAATTATTACACTATTCTTTTGATAGCCGTTTTCCTCAATATATGCATATGCCTCTTCGGCAATTTTATTTTCCTCTAATTGTCTATCCTTATTAATGTCACAAAGCCTTAGTGCCTGCTGATTAGCAAATTGCTCATCCTTTGATAAGAAGAGCTCTACCGCAATTGAAGCGTCACTAATTCTACCAGCGGCATTTATTCTTGGAGCAACGGTAAAGCCCACAAATCCAGATGATATTTTTTTCTTATTTTTTGCTCTAGCTCTAGTTTCATTTGATCTACAAAGCTCAACAAGGGCACGAAGTCCTATATTCTCTGTTTCATCAATCAAGCTCAAGCCAAGAGATACAATTAATCTATTTTCGTCCTTTACGGGCATTACATCGGCAATAGTTCCAATAGCCGTAAGGTCTGCATACTTCATAGAAATTCTTCTAACACAATCTATCATCTCATCTCCAGAGCTTAATGACTCAAGAGCGCATAAAAGCTTAAAAACAACTCCTACACCAGCAAGTGACGAGAATGGGTATTTAGAATTTGGTCTCTTTGGATTGATTATCGCAAATGCATTAGGAAGCTCCGTTTTACATTCGTGGTGGTCAGTTACAACAACATCTATGCCTAGCTCGTTTGCAAGATCTATTTCTTCGTTTGCTGTAACACCTGTATCAACAGTAATTATAAGCCTTGTTCCATTTTCATATAGCTTTCTAACGGCATTGGCAGAAACACCATATCCCTCGCCCTTACGACTTGGAATATAGTAATCAACCTTTGCTCCAAGACCTTCAAGATACATATATAAAATGCTAACAGATGTAACTCCATCAACATCGTAATCTCCAAAGATGGAAATATGCTCCTTTTGATTTATCGCATCTAAAATTCGTTGTGCACCTATTCTCATATCATCAAGCAAAAAGGGGTCATGCATAACCTCTGTATTTTTTGATATAAAAGAATACGCCTCATCGACGCTACAATAGCCCCTATTAACTATTAATGTCGATAAAAGCTCGCTAATATCAAGACTAGATGCTATTTTTTGAACAAGCGTTTTTTCAATGGTGCTTGCCTTAATATTCCATCTTCTTTTTTCTTTACTTATCATAATTTCCTACTTTTTTAGTATTGCCAAGGCAACGTTAATTCCATCAACAGCGGCACTCATTATTCCCCCAGCATATCCTGCCCCCTCACCACATGGATATACATTGCTATGTGCGAAAGCAGTATAATTTTCATTTCTTAAAATGCGAAGAGGTGCAGATGTACGAGTTTCTACTCCTGTTATTGGCACATCCTTCGCGTCAAAGCCATTTATTTTTTTGGCAAATTCATGAAAGCCTAATTTTAAATAATCACATACAAATTTTGGTAAGATTCCGTTCATATCACAAACGGTAACATTTGAATTCATATATGATGGCATTATTCTCTTCGGCTCAGAAACAGCCTTATTTTCGTAAAAGTCGCCTAGTGTCTGCATTGGCGCATTATAATTTGAGCCTGCTGAGATAAACGCCTTTTTTTCAAGCATTCTTTGGAATTCAATGCCCTTTTTAGGATCAGCACCATAATCCTCTCGATTGACTTGAACAGCTATTGCAGAGTTGGCATTTTTGCCGTCTCTCGCATATGTGCTCATTCCATTTACTACAACTGATTCTTCCTCGCTTGATGCACATACAACCTCTCCACCAGGACACATACAAAACGAATAAACACCCCTATCATTTAAACGATGGGAAACATTATAGTCTGCTGCTCCAAGCCTAGAATCACCAGCATATTTACCATACATAGCCTCGTTTATATCAGCCTGTAAATGCTCAATACGCACACCAACAGAAAAAGGCTTTGGCTCAACCGAAAATCCACTATTCATAAGATAGTCATATGTGTCTCTAGCGCTATGCCCAATAGCAAGAACAATAGATGAATATGCAATTTCTCCTACATTTGTTACTGCCCTTTTATCATCAAAGGATAAAAGCTTAGTATTATATAAAATTTTTCCACCAAGGGCTCTTATTTCCTTATCTATGCTTTTCACAATACCACGAAGCAAATCTGTACCGATATGAGGCTTTGCCTTATACATAATATCCGTTGGTGCCCCATGCTCCACTAGCATTTTTAACACGAATGAGCATTTAGGATCATTTATTCGTGTGGTGAGCTTTCCATCAGAAAATGTTCCTGCACCACCCGCACCAAACTGAATGTTTGTATTTAGATCAAGCTTTTTAGTGGTATGAAAGCTATTTACTCTCTCTACTCTAGTGTCAACATCAGCACCACGCTCAATCACAACAGGATTAAGACCTGCCCTTGCAAGAGCTAGGGCACAAAACATTCCTGCTGGTCCAAATCCAACTATAAGAGGTGGATTATCTGGCATTTTTCCATGTAAGGAAAGCTTAAGCTCATCCTCGGCAAGAGGCTTGATAAAATATCGCTTCATTATCTCAAAGGAAGGCTTCTTTCCCATTGTATCTGCTTCAATGCAAACAGTAGAAACGAACTTTATATCATCCTTATGTCTAGCATCAATTGAGCGCTTATAAAGATACATATTTTTAATATGCGAAAGGGCACGCGTTTTTAATATGCGCGCCCTTGCTATTTCAAGTATGTCCTCATCGGT
>JAGALI010000115.1 GCA_017625275.1 Clostridia bacterium | reverse complement strand
TTTAAAATGTCAGTTAAAGTTGCAATTAACGGCTTTGGCCGTATCGGACGTCTTGCATTCAGACAGATGTTCGGAGCAGAAGGCTACGAGGTAGTAGCAATCAACGATCTTACAAGCGCAAAGATGCTTGCACACCTTCTCAAGTACGACACAGCACAAGGCAAATACGCTCTTGCTGATACCGTATCATATGACGAAGAGGCTAACAGCATCACAGTAGACGGAAAGACAATCAAGATTTACGCTGAGAAGGACGCTGCAAACTGCCCATGGGGTGAGCTTGGTGTTGACGTAGTACTCGAGGGCACAGGCTTCTACTGCTCAAAGGATAAATCAATGGCACACATCAACGCTGGTGCTAAGAAGGTAGTTATTTCAGCTCCTGCTGGAAACGACCTCAAGACAATCGTATTTAGCGTTAACGAAAACACACTTACAGCTGATGACAAAATCATCTCTGCTGCATCCTGCACAACAAACTGCCTTGCTCCAATGGCAAAGGCTCTTAACGATGCATTCCCAATTCAGAGCGGTATCATGACAACTGTTCACGCTTACACAGGTGACCAGATGATTCTTGATGGTCCTCACAGAAAGGGTGACCTTCGTCGTGCTCGTGCTGGTGCACAAAACATCGTTCCTAACTCAACAGGCGCTGCAAAGGCTATCGGTCTTGTAATTCCTGAGCTCAATGGCAAGCTTATCGGCTCTGCACAAAGAGTTCCAACCTGCACAGGCTCAACAACAATCCTCGTTGCAGTTGTTAAGGGTAAGGATGTAACAAAGGACGCTATCAACGCAGCTATGAAGGCTCAGGCTTCTGCTTCCTTCGGCTACAACACAGACGAAATCGTTTCATCTGACGTTATCGGTATGCGTTATGGCTCACTCTTCGATGCAACTCAAACAATGGTTGCTAAGATTGACGACGACACATATCAGGTACAGGTAGTTTCTTGGTACGATAATGAGAACTCCTACACAAGCCAGATGGTTCGTACAATCAAGTACTTCGCTGAAATCTAATTTTAGAAAAGCAAATAAAACCCCTCTGCTTCGGCAGAGGGATTTTTTGTGCTTCTTTTGTCGAAAAATGTTGAAAGATAATAGGTAGTATGATAATATTAATATAAACATAAAATGTCGAAAAAGGGGGAAGCATGAGAATTTTTAGATTAAGACCACTAGCGCTTGGCTGTGCTGTTTTTCTTTTGTGCCTTTATACCTCTTATTTCCTCGGAAATGTTTTCGATATAATTTTAATTTCCATAGGTGGACTTGGATTTATATCATTAATTGCCTTTAATGCTAGAAAAAGCACTAGGCGCTCAATCAGCCTGCTTGTTTATCTGCTCCCTGTCTGCGCCTGCCTTGTGCTTTCGGGAATTGTTGCATTAGGCACCTTTTATCGCGACTCTCGTATTCTTGAGGATAATGTTGGAAAGGAAAAGGAATGTGAGCTTTTGGTCACCGAGGAGCGCTATAGCTCAAATAGCGAAATGGTAGCAATCGCCACCGACGGAGAAACGGAGCTTTTGGTAGCCATACCCCTCGAGAACGAGCAAAAAATAAGCGTTGGAGATACGATAAAGGCAACAGCATATATTCGAGAGCTTGATAATACAGGAATTGGCTATAATGAAAAGGAATATTATCTTGATAAGGGCATATTTATGTATGCCGAGTGTGAAAAATATGAGCTTATCTCAAGTGGAAATTTCGTTTTCAAGCAAAGCCTTAGAAAAATCAACTCATTTCTTGATGGAGCTTTGAAGGACTTCTTAAATAGCGACACAGCCTCGCTTACCTCTGCTATGCTTCTTGGAAACAAAGGCGCCCTTGACGGAAGCATAAGGCGCGATTTCTCACGCCTAGGCATAAGCCACATTCTTGCACTTAGTGGAATACATATTTCTCTTATCACAGCTATGCTCGGCGCACTTTTGAACGCACTTATGCTTCGCAGAAGGATAAAATATCTTTGCCTTGTGTCAATGATATGCGCCTTTGTCGGAATTACAGGCTTTTCTGAGTCGGCAATGCGTGCAGGGCTTATGCTGATGATTTTTTATACGCTTTCGCTTTTTGGTAAGGATAGCGATAGCGTAACATCGCTTTTCGTTTCGATGCTACTTATTTGTATCCTTGACCCATATGCGATTTTTTCCACAAGCCTGCTTCTGTCCTTTAGCGCAATGATTGGTTGCCTTTGTTCTGCACATTATACAAGGAGAGTAAGACCCTTATATAGAATAAGACCAAAATTCATAAGGGCGATAGTGTATTCGCTTATAACATCAGTTACAGTAGTTCTTTTTACCCTGCCGATTATGATGCTAAGGTTTGATTATGTGTCGTTATTTGCACCTGTTTTCAACATATTTATGGTACCACCTCTAACTCTGCTTTTGTATCTTGCTCCATTTGTGCTTTTGATAGGCTGGATACCATATTTATCACTTGTAGTGACCTTCCCTAGTGAATGTATAGTAAGGCTGTGCCTCTGGATTACCAAAAACGCATCGAGGGCAGATTTTCTTACAGTATCGTTTGTAAATGTGGGGCAAAAAATAGGCGTGCTTCTTGTCCTTGTGGCA
>JAGALI010000114.1 GCA_017625275.1 Clostridia bacterium | reverse complement strand
GATAGCATTTGCCACATCTTTAGTTGCCATTGGTGAGTTTTCAAGAACCTTAAGCTTTATAAGCTCGCGTGCATTTAAGGCATTTAGTACTTGGTTACACAATTCATCAGTAATACCGCCCTTGCCTATTTGGAAAATTGTATCCAAATTTACAGCAAGGCTTTTTAAATATGCTCTTTGCTTACTAGTCATGATAACACCTGTGTTAATTTTTTTATTAAAGAACGCATTGCTGTTCCTCTGTGGCTAACCTTGTTCTTTTTTGCCATATCAACCTCAGCGAAGGTTTTTCCAAAAGGCTCATAATAAAATAACGGATCGTAACCAAAGCCTCCTTCGCCCTGCCTCTCGTTTAAAATCTTACCATAGCATTCGCCTCTTACGGTAAAATCCTTAGAATGATCAGGGAAAACGCACGCCATAGCACATACGTATTTAGCATTTCTTATAGGTTCATTTTTTAGTTTTTCCAGAAGAAGATCGTTATTGTCCTCGTCGCTTCCACCAGAAAAACGCGCTGAATATATACCAGGTCCTCCAGAAAGTGCATCAACGCATAAGCCCGAATCATCTGCGATACCAATATAACCAAGCTTAGCAGGAACTGATGCTTTAGAAATAGCATTTTCTTCAAAGGTCTTCCCATTTTCTTCGATTTCCCCATAATAACCAATATCATCAAGCGATAATACTGTTATATCAAGCGTTGAAAGCTCTTTGAAAAATGTCCTTAATTCATTAATTTTGTTTTTATTTCTTGTTGCAAGTACTACTTTTATCATATTCATTCAAATAATGCGTTAATAAAATCATCCGCATCGAATTTCTCCATATCGTCGATTTGTTCTCCAACACCAATAAACTTAACAGGAATATTAAGTTCATTTTTTATTGAGAATATTATTCCACCCTTTGCTGTACCATCAAGCTTAGTAAGAACAATACCTGTAATGTCAGCGGCATTTTTAAATTCTTTTGCTTGATTTACTGCATTTTGACCTGTTGTAGAATCAAGAACTAATAGTGTTTCTCTATTTGAATCAGGAAGCTCACGTGAAATTACCCTATCAATCTTAGCAAGCTCATTCATTAAATTTTTCTTATTATGCAAACGTCCTGCAGTATCAATTATTAAGGCGTCTGCGCTACGCTTTTTAGCGGCATTGATAGCATCAAACACAACTGCGGCAGGGTCAGAGCCCTCAGTATGCTTTATCAACTCAACACCTGCTCTATCAGTCCAAACAGAAAGCTGATCAATTGCTGCTGCTCTAAATGTATCAGCGGCTGCAACAACAACCTTTTTATGCTGTCTTTTAAGAGAAGCTGCTATTTTACCTATGGAAGTGGTTTTTCCAACACCATTGACGCCTATTACAAGAATAACTGTTATTCCTTTACCGAAGACAATTTCTCCACCATTGCCAACCATATCGTGCATAATGGATTTCAAAGCTATCTTAACTTCTTCAGAATCTTTAATTTTATTTTCTTTTATACGTACTCGAAGCTCGGTTAAAATTTCATCTGCTGTAACCGCTCCAACATCTGCGCAAACAAGGATTTCTTCAAGCTCGTCCATTAAATCTTCATCAACACCACGCAAGCTTTTAAACAACTCAGCAAAAGGCTTAATTATAGCGTTTTTGGTTTTTTGAAGTCCTCTTTTTAATTTTTCAAAAAAAGACATACATACTCCTTTTATTTTTGATTATTTTCTTTTAGTATTCTGTCCTTTCCAACGTCGTTTATATCCATTGTTAGAACTTTTGATATACCCTTTTGAGGCATAGTTACACCATAAAGTCTATCAGCAATCTCCATTGTTCCTCGACGGTGAGTAATAATAATAAACTGCGTTTGCTTAGAATAACGTTTTATGTATTGTCCAAATCTTGTAACATTTACATCATCAAGCGCTGCTTCAATTTCATCAAATACGCAGAAAGGTGTAGGATTAACCTTTAGTATAGCAAATAACAATGCAATAGCAACAAATGCCTGCTCTCCTCCCGAAAGAAGCATTAAGCTCTTTATTACCTTGCCTGGAGGAGCTGCTTTTATTTCTATACCGCAATTAAGAACGTCATTTTCATCAGTCAATGATAACTCAGCATGACCACCACCAAATAACTCAATAAATACAGAATTGAAATTCTCGTTAATAGAATTAAATGCAGTTATGAAATTTTTCTTCATTTCCTCTTCTAAATCCGCAATAATTTTAAGTAAATCTTCCTTGGATTTAGTAAGGTCCGAAAGCTGGCCATTCATATAATCGTAGCGTTCTTTTTCTTTTTTAAACTCTTCTATCGCATTAGGATTTACCGAGCCGAGATTTCTCAGTTTGTTTTTACATTCTGTAGCAACTGCCAAAACATCCTTTCGATTTTTCTCATCAACCTCTGGATATCCAAGTTCAACAGCAGTTGAGTAAGTGAGTCCATAATCCTCATAAAGCTTTGCTGTCATTTTGTCAAAATCAGTCGTCAATTGCTCAAGCTTACTTTCACTCATAGTATAAGAACGAACTATAGTCTCTTTTTTGGAAGAAATTTCCTTGTTTTTTTGGCTTAAATCATTTCT
>JAGALI010000113.1 GCA_017625275.1 Clostridia bacterium | reverse complement strand
GTTATGATTCTTGACGAGGCGACATCATCAATTGACACAAGAACCGAGTCGATTGTATCTGCAGGAATGGATGCTCTTATGCAAGGAAGGACTGTATTTGTAATTGCTCACCGTCTATCTACAATTAAAAATTCCAATGTTATTATGGTGCTTGACCACGGAAGAATCATTGAGCGTGGTTCGCACGAGGAATTGCTTGAGCAAAAGGGCAAATATTATCAATTATATACAGGCTCTTTTGATTTTGACGATTAACTTAAAATACAGAAAAATAGCGGGATTTACCCGCTATTTTTGTTTTATAAATTTAAAAATTATAGTATTTTTAAATTTTAAAATTTGTAAATTTAATAATCCTGTTATTTTTATTTCTTCTCTCCATCGGTCGCGCCTGAATTTGCCCTTTGCATAAAATTGTCAGCAGAATAGACATTGAGCTCCCCATCCTCAGCAAGCCTTATAAGAGCTTCGTTTTCTATTTGAGAGTTACCAAGCATATAATCTATCGCCTCGGGCTCAAAAAGATAAATTCCTGTATTTATCATTTTGCTTTCATACTTCCCCTCGCGTTCTGAATCGAGCGCGCATAGATAAAACCTTTCCTCTGCCACAAAAACTGTGCTTGCCATTCCTGATTGACGATGTGCGTACAGCATTTTTTCAGGGTCCAAATCAGTGATTACATCATTTGGCGCTACAAAAAATGCGTTTTCAAGGCCATATTTTTCACAAATTGAGAGAATTTTTCCGTTTTTTAGGTATGATGGGAGCTTTAATAGTCGAACATTAATTCCAGTAATCATATCTCTATTCGCATTCAAATAATCCCTTATATCATGAGTGCTTGAGGTATCACATATAATAAAATCGGTAAAGCCCCTTTTTTCAAACATCATAATAACATGGAAAAACACAGGTATGCCTCCTACCTTTATCATAGCATCCTTAATTCCCTCGTCAGCTAGCTTTGTATCATTTGGCAAAATCACTACTTTCATATACTTTTCTCCTTATTTTATAGCTTTTATTGTATTATTATCCTTTTTTTACCTATTTAAACAAAAATGTAAATTTATACCCATTTTTAAAATGATTATTTGAATATATGTTCATTTATATGTCGAAAAACAGCTTTTTCGAGGCGTTTTTGTCTATTTTTGCCTTATATTTTCACCCTGTTTTAAAAAATACTCAAAAATTTCACTTTTTATATGTCGTTTTTTTGAGACATTTAATTTTGTGCCTCTAATTCTGCTTTTTGTTGCTTTCATTTCTAATATATAATTATTATTTTTTAAACCATTTTTATTGACATATATATTTATTGTATGGTAAAATTATTCCATAGAGGCTATGCCTCTAAATCTAAAATGAAAGAGATTAAAAATATGATTGAAGCAAGAAACCTGAAAAAGGTTTATGCTCCTAAAAAAGGAGTTAAGGTTAACGCTCTTGATGATGTTTCCCTCAAGCTACCTGACACCGGCATGGTTTTCATACTTGGTAAGAGTGGAAGTGGTAAATCTACCCTTCTTAATGTTCTTGGTGGTCTTGATAGCTTTGATTCTGGTGAAATTATTATTAAAGGGCAATCCTCTAAGGATTTCAAGCAATCACACTTTGATAGCTATAGAAATACTTATGTAGGATTTATTTTCCAAGAATATAATATTCTTGAGGAGTTTACTGTTGGTGCTAACATCGCCCTTGCCATTGAGCTTCAAGGCAGAAAGGCGTCAAATCAAGAAATTAACGATATTTTAAAGCAGGTTGACCTTGATGGTCTTGGCGCGAGAAAGCCAAACGAGCTCTCGGGTGGTCAAAAGCAAAGAGTTGCCATTGCCCGTGCGCTTGTTAAAAAGCCAGAAATCATTATGGCTGACGAGCCTACTGGCGCTCTTGACTCAAATACCGGCCGTCAGGTTTTTGATACTCTTAAGGAGCTTTCAAAATCAAAGCTTGTGCTTATTGTTTCTCACGATAGAGAGTTTTCTGAGCTTTATGCTGACAGAATTATTGAGCTTGCCGACGGTAAAATCATTTCCGACGTGGAATATGACAAGGAAGCGAGCGAGGCTGGTGAGGAGCCTAACCTTACATATTCTGGCAAGGAAATCACTATCAAGGACGGATACGAGCTTACTGAGGATGATATTGTTTCTATTAATCAGTACATAAAGAAAATAAAGAGTGGCGCTACCTTAATTGTAAATGACGAGCGTAGAGAGAAAATTTTCAAAAAGACTGATGAGAGCAAAATTGTTCACAAGATAACAAATGCCTTTAAGCTTATTAAATCAAGGCTTTCTATTAAAAATGCCTTTAAGCTTGGCTCTAGCGGACTTAAGCACAAAAAGGTTCGTCTTGTTTTCACAATCCTTCTTTCCTTTATTGCATTCTCGCTTTTTGGTCTTGCTGACTCCGTTGCATCTTATGATAACATAACAACATGCACCGATTCCCTTATGGATTCAAACATTAATTATGCTTCGTTCGTTAAGAACACAAAATATTCTTACGATGACGAAAACTATTATTGGGACACATGGGACCCAAAAAAGATTTCGAAGGACGAGGTAACAATTCTCGAAAATGAAACAGGTCTTAAATATGTGCCTATTTTAGGTGGCTATAATCTTAACCTCGAATACACAACCGAGGTTGGATCAAGCACTGATTCTAGATACAGCTGGGAGCAGGTATTCCCTCGTTCCTTCTCCGGAATGGTTGCCTTGAATAATGAGCTCGTTTCTAATTTCGGATACACCCTCATGAGTGGTAGTAAGCTACCTACTAGCAATAACGAAATTGTAATTCCAAAATATATTGCCGATTATTATGTAAAGAATGGATATATTGAATTCAACAAAGAGGATTACACATCTACTGTTGTTGAAATTAACTCCGCAACTGATATGATTGGCAAGGAAATTACAGTTCGCGTTTCTTACAATCTTCCAGACAGCTCCACTAGATACAAAATAGTTGGTATTATCGATACAGGCTTCGACATCTCTCGTTATGAGGTTCTTGCAGATACTACCAACGAAAACGGAATCTACGGCATGGCTGTTTACTCAGAGCTTCAGTCTGTACAAAAATACTCGCTTAACGCAGCTATGTTCGTATCTCAAGACTTCTTTGATGAGATTAACAAATTGACTAACTCTAATCAATCAAATGTAAGAAACGGAAATTTCGAAATCATCAGATACAAATCAAAGGATCTCGACCTTGATTCTGAGGAAAACTATATATCATATCCTCGTGGATATTCAAATCTTATCAAGCTTACACAGGCAGATAAATACAACATTCATTGGATTGGCGAAAAGCCAGATGCTCTTGGCAAATACGATATTGTTCTTTCAATAAACGATGTTCAAGACCTTATGAATAACACTATTTATTCTCCTGACAAGAATCACCTTGACCTGTCTGAAATTTCTGCTACAGACATAGAGCTTGAGTACGCAAAGCATTTTGGTTGGGACGATGCCAATCTTGGCAATCTTCAAACCTATCTTGCTAAAATTGCAGCTTATAAATACGCATTTGATGCATCTAATTACGATAATGTTCTTCACTATCTCAAGCAGGTTATGCCAGACTTTAACGAGAATAATTATACCTATTGGGATGAGGAGCTTGAACAGGATGTAGTGAATAAAACCTGGATTCGTGAAATATTCGTTGAAAGGTTTTCAGATCCTACAAATGCATCCAAGCGTCCTTATGACGAAAAGGCTTATTATGAGGATATGGCAAGCAGATACAATATTGCTGATAAAATCATTTCTTACGAGCAATATTCACAAAGAGTACTAAAGCTACCTGACAATGCTGGATATTATGAAGTATTTAGTTCAATAGATGTTGAGTCCTACAAGAGCTATACCAGGACCATTATTGCCTCAAATTACGCTATAAAAAGCTTTGAAAATGCATACAACGCTGCAAAAATGAGCTCAACCAAGCCTGATTGGTATCAGGAGAACTCTCCTTACAGCTCATTTATGTACTACAAAGACCGTTATTCAAATGCGCTTCATGGCGGCACCACCGACATTTCCAGTGAGGAATTAGCTGAGCTTAGGGCACTATACATCAATGCATTCATTGAGAATTATAAAAATTCATTTTCGGAAAATCTTGCTATAAGATACGTATGCTATAATAAGGATGAGCTCAAGGACGAAAGCAAGGATGCAAGGATTGTTGGTGTTATTATTGATAGCACATATGGTGTTGTGGTTAATGACGAAATTTACAACGCATTGGTTGATGAGGTTTCTATGGGTGATTATCAGTTCCTGGTTGCACCTATGCCAACATCTCGCAGTGATGTCAACAGCTTAGTTAAATTCTCTTATAATAACTCTCACTTTGATGATAGAGCAAAATTCGCCCTCAAGAACTCCGTTACTGAGGAGCTATCGATGATTGATGAAACGCTTGAAATTCTTGGTCAAGTATTCCTATATATTGGTCTTGGCTTTGCGCTATTCGCTGCGCTCATGCTTTCTAACTTCATTGCAACAAGCATTTCTTACAAGAAGCAGGAAATCGGTATTCTTCGTGCTATCGGCTCACGCTCACGCGATGTATTTATGATTTTCTTTGCTGAATCCTTTACCATTGCTATGATAAACTTTGTTCTTTCGGCTGTAACAACCGGCGTTGTAGTTTCGTTTTTAAATAATATCTTTAGAAACGACGTTGGTCTTCTCATTACCTTCTTAAGCTTTGGTATAAGACAAATTGCTCTAATTCTTGGGGCTTCTCTCCTCGTTGCTCTTATCGCAACCTTCCTACCTGTTAAGAAGATAGCTTCCATGAAGCCAATTGACGCAATCAAGAACAGAAAATAAATAAAAAATATCGCAGACTAAAATCTGCGATATTTTTTATTTATTTGAATTACAATTAGCACGCCTATTGTTATTGTAAGAGCTAAAACCGTGAACGATAAAAGCACCGAGGCTATTGATACCCTTTCAGAATTGTCGCCTCTCTTGCCCTCTCCACCTGAATTTTGAGGTGCTTGGGTACTTGTCTGATTGTTCGTTGCACTGTTTGACGATTCTGGCTTGGAGCTTTGAGTTGGCTTTGATGACTCCTTTGACGGCTCGCTCGGTTGGGAGCCAAGCAATGAGCTAGGAATTTCGGCAGGCTTAGCGTTTAGTGTTCTTGTTCTAGCTGTAACCTCACAGCCCCATTGCCCAACTAAATAATCGGTTCTTTCCTGTAATATAAGGCACAGGTAGCCAACTGCTGTATCCTTTGTGTTGTTTACAAAATCGGTATAAACTGAATATGTTGGAAAGGTCTTTTTACCCTTTTGATTAAACCAGTGAAGTGAGCCATCTGAATAAAGTGGCCAGCTTTCCTCATCATATTGCTTCCAGCGAAGCCTATCCATTCTTGCAGAATAACCGATTTCATCAATCTGCTCATCTACAAATCCACATGCATCAAGCATATCATAAATTATATTGTATGCTATTTCAAACTT
>JAGALI010000112.1 GCA_017625275.1 Clostridia bacterium | reverse complement strand
CCTGAAAACTTTTGGTACTTTAACAACGGAATTACAATAATTGCTAAAGAAATAAATTTTGACAAGAGTAAAAACGAAGTTACACTAAAAAATTTTTCCATAGTTAATGGTGCTCAAACTACAAGTACACTGGGTCTGTTCTTGCGTATAGCTAAAAATAATCAAGAGAAAACTAAAATTGAAGCCCTGAAGAAAGTGTATGTTTTGACTCGAATTTTGAAAATTTCCGATGACAAAATGAGACAAGATATTGCAATTTATAACAATACACAAAACCCTATCACATCTCGAGATATGGTTGCAAATCGCATAGAACAGAAATTTTTGAATGAATGGCTATTAGATGAAAATTACCCCCAGATTTATGTTGAAATTCGTAGAGGAGCTCAAATTCCAAGCAACTTTAACAAAGGCATTACTCACAGAAGAACCACAAATGAGGAATTAGCACAGTTGGCTTATGCATCTTTTTTACAGAAACCATTTATGGCAAAAGACAAAAAAAGTGCTCTATTTAATAATGACTATACTCAAACAGAATATGTTATTAATAAAATTTATCACGATATGTTCTATTACGACGAGAGTGATGTTAATAACAGGGGTGTAATTTTCACTAAATCTAAGATAGAAATAGATGAACTTCTCTTTGTTCAACAGTTGTATAAAGAAGCTAAGAAAACTATGAAAAAGACATACAACGAAAGAATATCAAAAGCTCAGGAACAAAGAAGCACTTTAAATAATCCAGACTTAATAAAAACAACCGACCAAAGAATTGCCCAACTCGCCTTATATTCCGACACAGTTGGAATATGTATGTTCTATTTTATTGCACTATATTATGAATTTAAAGCCAACTTTGACAATTCAAATGATAGTCGTATTTACAATTTTGATAAATACTATCAAGATAAACAATTCAAGAACGAATTAATCGAAGCGGCTGAAAAATTGTTTTTAGCATTAACCGTTAAATTGTTGGTAAAAACAGCCTCCGATGCAAATAAGGCAGCAAATGTAAGCAACTGGATAAGAAGTTCCAGTTGTGAAGGAAAATTTTTAGAAGCTTTGAGAGAAGAATTAGCCTCTGATTTGGAACTTGAGCAGAAATATATTGCATTTATAGAAAAATACAAGAGATAATACAACCTATTAAAGAGACACTTTGTGTATTTATTTTATGCAAAGTTCAATTAAGGTTGGCACTCATCGCTTTAACCAACCTTTGAAAAATTTCCATTCACAAAAATATATTATTATATTGGTGGTTTTAAGTATATTGCTACAATCACAACCTCTCGTGGAAGTGGGTTCGAAATTAGGCTTTCAACATTAGTCTAACTGAGCCTCAAAAAGCAAGGAAAAAGTGCCAAAATGCGACACTTTCGGGCGTTTTTACAGAAAATTCAGGGCGTGGACGCGTGTATCATTCGACACGCCTACGGGTCACCAGCAAAACGAAAAGGACACTCACAGGGGAGTGTCCTTTTCATTTTTATATCATTCACAAATTTCTATAATGCTATGAATGTCTATGCGTGGGATTATTGTTGAGATTCTTCCGTTTGGTTCATGCTCTATTGGAAGCTCTTTATTCTCAGGCTGAAGGATTAGATTTTTAGCATTGGGTGCTAAAATTGACAGCTTCACATCAAGCACGGGTGGAATATAATCGTCTGTTGTGCTTGCTCTATCGGCGTGTGTGCCCCCAGCATTGACAAGCTGTATCATTGCTTTACCTTCCTTTTTAGTAGCTACAATTTCAAGTCTACCAAGTGCCGAGTCGATTTTTACAATTGGCTCATATAGGCTTGTTATTTTCTTCATTAGCTCTCTGTGCATAAACTGCGTTGCATTTAAGTATTGAGAGCCTATGTCGAAGCCTATAGTAGAAATCGTTCCTTTTCCATATGGAATTGTAACTGACAAATTAGCTGATGCCATAGTTGGATTTTCTGCAAAGAGTGCGTTTGTTTTGCCGTCTGCTATAATCTCACAGGGTGAAAACATAGCACCATAGCTTGCATTATCCGTTGTAAAGCAATAAGAAATGTATTTGTTTGTGGTCTTGTTATTATGTCCATCCTCTGTACCATTTATTGCCACCTCTAAAAATTCGGCATGCTCCTTGCATTCAAAGGGAGCGCCTGCTCTTGCAAAAATCGAACAGGTATTTTTTCCTATCAGCACAAGATTTCCACCATTTTTAGCATATGCTAAAAGGTCTTTTATAGTTTCATTCTCAAGCCCACTATAAAGCTCTGGCACGACGAGCATTTTATACTCATTTATGCTTTTCTTTAATGTATGCTCGCATACGATTTCAAGGGATTCACCTATATCGCAAAGAAGGGCTGACATTCCCATTACCTTTTCATAGCCTGTTCTCGAATACAAATGGGTAGATTCTTGATAACGGTCATAGGTTGAGAGTAAAAGTGCAGTTTGATGAATTTGCTTTGCTCTATGACAAAACGGCTTACGAGCAAGGACAAAATCTGAAAGCTCCTTTAACGGTTCAAGCTCCCACATTCTTGGTGAGCCGTCTCTATTTTGAGGCACATAATCTTGAAATGCACCTCCTACTGCAATAACCGCCGATGCCTCTTGCTTTAATTGATTAACATGCTTAGGCACATAGGACGCGTTGCCTGCAACATTGCTTCTAAAATTCCAAGACATCAAATCCCATGCATAGCCCTCCTGCTGTGCCAAAGCTCGTGCTGCATAGCGTGCAGAGTTAAAGGAATTGAGTGGATTTAAATCACCCGACAAGAAATCAACATTTACAGACACCTCCTCGGGCATATGGTCGCTAAATGCCCAGTTTGAGCATATTTCAAAGTCTGGATATTTTTCGTGAACTGCATCTATATAATGGCTAAGATATTTTTTAAAAAGTGTGCGATGATAGTCTCTATATTCATGAAAATATGGGTCCTTCTCAGTAGCTGGAGCTTTGCCATTTAGGCTTATTCCTGTTTCATTTTCAAAGTCCTTAAGAGTTTTTTCTGAAAAATCTGCAAGAGCCATCCAGCACTCGCCATCAACCCACACTCCATCAACCTCATAATCTCCTGCAAGCTCCATTAGCTGAGGAATTAGTAAGTCGTCTGCGTAAGAGCCATTTAGTTTAGTTGAACCAAAATGGCGATAGCCATCTGCCATAACAACTCTTTCCTCTGGGTGCTCACTACAATATTTTACATCATACACACCTGAATAGTGCATATAAAGAGCTATATTTTCTTCTCTTGTTACCTTTCTCCAAAGCTTTAAGGGATCTAATGCAAACTCTGGCATTGCATTGCCTAATTTTGATGGATATGATGTCCAGCCTGGGTGCCCCTTGCAGTCAATTTGAATAAAATCAGGCTTTAAAAGATGGCATATTCTTCTTATATCCTCTTCCTTTAAGTCTTTTCCCTGTACACCATCATTTGGAGTTGCGTGGAAATCAAAATGCAAGCCCCAAAAGCTTTCTTTCCTTTTTTTCATATAACTCTCCTTTTTGTGCTTGATGTCATATTCTTTTATCAAATTATATCATACGCAAAAAAATATTACAACATGATTTAATGCTATTTGCATTAAATTTTTTAATAGCCTTCAATTTACACGTCTACTGCTAATTTTCAAAAACAAAAAACAGGCTTTTGCCTGCCTTTTTATTTGTTTATTGTACCCTGCAGGGCTTAGTTTTGGTTATACACCTTAACCTGATATTGAGTTTTGCACTTTGAGCAGGTTTTGCGACCTAGTGAGCAGCTGCTTCTATATCCACCAGAGCTAATATAAGCGTTTCTTGTCCAAGAGGCTTCAACATGACCACATATTGGGCATTGTCCTACCCAGTCGAAATGGCAATCGTCTTTAACCTGAATAATGGCGTTTTCTGCATAAATCATAATATCGTCCTTCTTTCGTTTTAATTTGAAGCAGGGCTTCTTCTCTATCATTATATCACTCTTTATATAAATAAATCAACCACTATGACTAATTTTTCTATCTGCATCTAGCGCTAGTTAATGGGACCTGAAATTTAGCCAGCAATTATAGTGCTTTCTTAATTTATAATCGTAGCATTAAAGCCCTCTCCAAGGACACTTCTTGCATCATTTATTATTATAAATGCGCTACTGTCTATTTGCTTGACTGCCTCCACAAGTAAGGGTAGCTCCTTGGGGCTGAGGGCGCAAAGAAGCATTAGCTTTTCCTCGTGCGAGAACATGCCTATGCAGTGTATTCCTGTAACTCCTCTTTGGAACCTTTCCATTATATAATCTGCAATTTCCCTCGCCCTTGACGAAAATATTTGAGCCGATTTTGCTCCGTTTCCAAAGGTAATAACCACATCTGCTGTCTTTGAGGAAATATACATAGCAATAATAGAATATATTGTAATGGTTAGGCTTTTAAATGCTATGCCAGAGATTATAATAACCACACTGTCAAGCATAAAAATTATATTTGCAAGAGATAGGTGTGGGGCAAGGTGCTTAATTACAAGCGCTAAAAAATCGCTTCCTCCTGTTGATGCGTTTTTTCTCACAACTAATCCAACTCCAACGCCTATCAGCACGCCGCCGACTATTGTTGATAGCATTGTACTATCGCTATATACTGGAAAATAGCTGGTTATCTCCAGAAACACTGTCAGGGCAAGAATACCTATTATAGTTTTTATTACCGATGCCCTGCCCAAAAATTTATAGCCTATGGCAAACAAAATTATATTAATAATAATATTGGTTATGGACACTCTAATACCAAACAGATACAAAAGAATTGTGCCTATTGACGACACGCCACCTGATGAAATTTTGTTGGGTATCAAAAACACATTTATTCCTACGGCAAGAATAAATGAGCCTATCATAATAAATGCAGTATTTAAAAAGTTCTCCTTTACGTTTTTCATATACTCTCCTTTTCTTGATAATTATAATTTATTTTTCCTTTTTCACCCACAAATTAATCTATTTATTGCGTTTTTGCTAACTAATAAAAATAACTGGTTTTTTAGACTTCTTATTATTTTAATAAAATCTTGTTTTTGTCTTGACAAAAGTCGACATTGGTATTACAATGTATAAGGTTTTAAAAATGATTAATTATATGAAGGTTTAATTATGGAAATTTTATTCTGTTTATCTATTGCTTTGTTTGCTGGTCTTTTGCTTTCAAGGCTTGCTAAGATACTTAAGCTTCCTGCTGTTACTGCGTATCTTGTTGCAGGTGTGCTTATCGGTCCCTTCTGCCTCGGTGCGTTTGGGGTTGAGGGTCTTGGCTTTGTTAGCCTTGCCAATGTTGAAAAATACTCAATCATTGCTGATGTTGCACTTGGCTTTATTGCCTTTTCCATTGGTAATGAGTTCAGACTTACTGAGCTCAAGAAAATCGGCAAGCAGGCTACAATTATCGGTATTTTACAGGCTGTAATTACAACTATTATTGTTGATGCAGCGCTTATTGGATTGCATTTTATAATCCCAGACAAGTTCCCAATTGAGGCCGCTATTATCCTTGGTGCTATCGCCTCTGCAACTGCACCTGCTGCAACCCTTATGGTTGTTAAGCAATACAAGGCTAAGGGTCCTGTTACAAGCACACTTCTTCCTGTTGTTGCTCTTGATGATGCTGTTGGTCTTGTGCTTTTTGCTATCTCCTTTGGAATCGCAAAATCCTTGCTTGCAACTGATGGCTCTATCGGCGTTGGTGCTATCATTCTTGAGCCTGTTATTGAAATTGTATTTTCAATCGTTGTCGGTGCTGTTATTGGTATAATCTTTACATTTATCGAGAGATTTTATCACTCACGCTCTAAGCGTCTTGCTGTCAGCGTTGCTTTTGTTTTCTTGACTGTTGCTATCTCGATGATAAAATTCCAAATCGGCAATATTCATATTGCATTCTCACCACTTCTTAGCTGTATGATGCTTGGAACTGTATTTTGCAATATTTGTGATTTTTCTGCTGAGCTTATGGACCGCTTGGACCGTTGGACTGCACCGATTTATATATTATTCTTTGTAATTAGTGGTGCTGAGCTTGACCTTTCTGTTTTCAAAAATTATATATTTGTTATCATCGGTGTTGTATATATTGGCTTCCGTTGTCTTG
>JAGALI010000111.1 GCA_017625275.1 Clostridia bacterium | reverse complement strand
TTAAAAGAATTAGCAAAAGGAATGAATTAAAATAAAAAAAGCAGACTCATGTGAGTCTGCTTTTTGTTTTAGCTATAGATTGATGTAGTGTGGGATTATGTCCTCGTATTCTCCGTCGATGTTGAGAAAGCCGTCCTTAATTGCACCAAGTGGGGTAAGTCCTAGCTTTTTATACAGGCGAAGGGCTGGGGCATTCGAGGCTATTACTGCGTTTAATTGAAGTATTTTAAAGCCACACTCCTTAGCCTTTTTTAGACTATGAGAAACGATTTTTTCGCCTATTCCCTGTCCTCTCTTACCGTCCTTTACTGCATAGCTTGTGTTGCATATGTGTGAGCATCTGCCTACAAAGTTTGGATGCAAAATATAAACTCCAACAATTTCATTTGTTTCGGTATCATACGCAACGCCTGTAAAGGTTTGGCTCTCGAAAAATTTTATTCCGTTCTCGATATCAAAGGGCTCACTTTGCGGAAATGCCCTACCATCGGTGACAACCTTATTCCAAACTGCGTTTACCTCTTCTATATCTTCTCTTAAAAATCCCTTTACCTCTATCATATTAACTCCTTATTATCTCAATTTCGTCGGGGGCTGTGATTACTTTTTCGTCCCTTGTGAGCTTTATTTTTATTGGTCCATATGGCGTTGAAATTTCAAAATCTGCAAATTCAAGACCGAAAAGATTTGGGCTGATTTTCACCTTTTTATAACAAGGCTCCTTCATTTCAAAGCCTGCGATTGCCTTTTTAAGAATATAGGCAGGTGTGCCTCCCCATGCGTGTGAGCAATCTGATGGGAACATTTCCCACGCCTCACAAAGCCCCTTGTCGCATTTCTCAAGGAGCGACTCATATCGTCTTATGAGGTCAAGACCATATTTTTCAAAAAGTCCTTCCTTCAAAAGCGCCTCCAAGAGGAAGTGGTAAAAGTATGGTTGCATTTGCTCTTTTTTAAGATTTTCGCACACACTCTCAAGAATTTGTGCTCTTTTTGTGTATGGCGCAATATCAAAAAGTGACGCCAAGACATTTGCCTGCTTTAGATAAAACACCTTGCTTGAATTCTCTGGTAGCCATTGACTGCTTGGGATTTGGTTGGGTGTATTAAGCCCTCCCTTATAAAGCCCCTTTTCTTCATCGAAAAGATACTCATTGATTGCGTTTCTCAAAGCGATTGCCTTATCAAGACATTCGCCGATAAATTCAGGCTCACAAAGAATTTCGTATAGGTCTGCACATCTTACGAGTGCGTTATAGTAGAACATACAAAGCACACTCTGACCTAGCGCCTTTGGTGGATGATGCAAGCTATAGCCCTTAAAGTCACCGTGGCTCATCATATTTTTTGGATCTGTGTTATTGCCGTTTTCGTCAATCAATATCCAGTCAACAAACATATAGCTAGGAGCGTACTCCAAAAGACCATTTTCACCGACATATGTGTCGAATTTTTTGAGCAACACATCAATTGCCTTTTGGCATTTTTCAACCATAGATTTATCGCCCGTGTACATATAATAATCATAAAGCCATTGTGGGAACAAAAGGCTGTATGATGTGTGGAACATTTCTCCGTTTTGTCTTTCAAGCATTTTTGCAGTGCGCAAAATATCAAAGGCTGTAAGAGTCGGATCGTACATATTAAGATACTCCATCAGCGATTGAATATAGTAGTCGCCCGTGCAAGCAAGTGGCTCTTGATGAGTTGGCGAGTCAAGATGCAAATCACGACGGCAAATTTTGAGGGTATGTGTGCATAATTCGTGAATTTTATTAAGTAGCTCGTCGCTTGTTTTAAAGGTTGTCTCGTTCTTAACAGGATAAATGCTATTGACTATTTTAACAGAGTCAATTTCGGCATTTTTAGCGCTTATTCCCTCAAGAGTTATCTTGATTTGCCCAACAGCCCTCATTCTTTCCGAGGTGTGGACTATGTCACCATCTGCGACAAATTTCTCCGTGAAAAGACCGACTCCGTCAATTTCAGCGCACTCTATCAAAGCCTTAACCTTTCCGTCGGCTTTTATAGAAATTTGAGGATATGCAGAGTATATTTTTTCAAAAATCGCGTAGCCTGTGGTCGAACTCAAGTCTATTTTGTCAAGTCTTGTTGGATTTATTACCTCTTCAAAGAGATGCTCTATCGGGGCTTTTTCAAGAGGAATACTATTTTCAATTTCAATGGCGTTTTTAAAGCTATATTGCTCCTTGGTGTAATCGGTGTGGTGTATATCGATTCTTTCACAAAGAGGACGCGCCTGCCACGACGAATCCGTTTCGGCTATTTTTTCGCCACCTTGAAAAAGCTCAACAAAAAGCCCTGGAATTCCACAAGAGCGCTCACTCATTGCAGTTGGAGATGAGGCTACAACAGCCTTTATTTTTAGACACTTGCTAGGCTTTATTTGATATTCATCATAGTAAAGCGAGCTTGCTATCTCTTCAAAGAAGTCAAGCCCTGCGCTAACAGGTCCTCTGCCGACAAATTCATCGTTTATATAAAGGACATATCTTGCGCACGCACACACTCTTATTGTGAGGGGAGTGTCGCTTTTTAGCTCAATTTCCCTTGTGAACTCTGCCATACAGAATTTATCACTATTTGCATACTCTGGAAATTCATTTTTATCTAGCCATATCCACATTGCACAAGAGCCTCCTTTTTTTAATTCTGCTTTAATTTTAGAGGTTTTTTGCTCATTTGTCAATATAATCCTTGATTTTTACGCGCGTTTATATTAAAATTAAATAAAGCTAGAAAACATTTTACGAGGTTTTTATGGGATTTTTAAAGTTTCTTGAGGGAATTCGAAATCCGTTTTTCGATTTCATATTCTCTGCCATTACATATCTTGGTGATGAAACGGCATTTATGGCTGTTGCTATTCTCATTTTTTGGTGCGTTTCAAAAAAAGATGGCTACTACATTTTAAGCGTTGGTCTTATTGGAACTGTTATAAATCAGTTTTTAAAGCTTGCCTTCAGGATTCCTCGTCCTTGGGTTAAGGACCCTAGCTTTACCATTGTGGAAAGCGCGCGTGAGGCGGCAACAGGCTATTCCTTCCCTAGTGGACACACTCAAAACTCTGTTGGCACATTTGGTGCTATTGCATTTCTTTACAAGAAAAAATGGGTTCGCATAACAGCTATTGTGCTTTGTGTCCTAGTTCCTTTTTCAAGAATGTATCTTGGCGTTCACACACCGCTTGATGTGTTTGTTTCTGTGGGAATTGCGCTTGTGCTTATATTTGCGCTAAAGCCACTTTTTGACTATCTTGTGAAAAAGCCCTTTGGAATGTACATCTTCCTTTCGTCTATGATTGTGCTTTCTCTTGGACTTTTGATTTTCATTCTTGTATTCCCATTCCCTGCTGATCTTGACCCACACAACTATGAGTCTGGGCTTAAAAACGCGTGCACGCTTCTTGGCGCGACCTGTGGTATGCTTATTGCATATCCTATTGAGGAGAAATTTATTCGCTTTGAAACAGAAGGTAAATGGTATTCTCAGCTTATAAAGGTGGCGCTGGGGCTTGGCATTGTGCTCGGTCTCAAGGCAGGGCTTAAGGTTCTATTATCGCTATTTTTA
Source organism: Clostridia bacterium (assembly GCA_017625275.1). Lineage (GTDB taxonomy): Bacteria > Bacillota > Clostridia > Oscillospirales > CAG-272 > RGIG2000. The sequence continues at coordinate 2,424 of JAGALI010000111.1, read as the reverse complement.
CCTGCTATGGTCGAAAGAGTTATAAGATATGCTATTATTGTGCTTTTTGCCGTTTGCGTATGGCCTTTAGCTTTTAAATTTATAAGAAGGCTAGAAAATGTTAAGAAAAACTGTTGCAAATAAGAATTTTTTGTGATATACTAATTAACGGAGAATTTATTCTCTTGTAAATTTTGAAAGGAGAAATTAAAAATGGCTAACAATTCTATCACAGCAGCATACGAATCACTTCCAAAGCTTCTCAAGGTTATTCTTCAAATTTTCCTTGGTGGTCTTATCGGTGGTATCTATCGTATCGTTCGTTTCTTCGAAACAAAGAATCTTGTTACTCTCGTTGTAGGTATCCTCGTTCTCGTTACTGGTATCGGTAACCTTATCGTTTGGATAGTTGACCTCATCACAGAGATTTTCTCAAACAAGATTACAGTATTGGCTGCTTAATTAATCAATACATAAAAAAACCGTCTGTAAATGCAGACGGCTTTTTTTATTTTTTCTTTTTGTCTGGGAAAAGACATTTTTTTCCGCTTACTCCTGCCCAGTACGAAAGTGCACAGCACACAAGCTCTGGTATTATTAAAAGCAAGAATATAAGTGTAAAATTGCTACATGAGGCAACTATTGGCAAATACATGCTTTCTACAAATAGCTCCATTATCCAAACAAGCACATACATAAAGCTGTTTAATCCACTTGCCTCTGATGTTTCAAAAAACGACAAAATAAAAATTAGTATTGAAATAAGTATAAAGAGTGAGTTGGTTACAAGCGATATTTTAAGACCCTTAAAATTATCTCGCTTCATTCTGCCATATTCAACCTCAACGCTTTCCTTCGCACCAAGCTCCCACATTATCATATACAAAAGGAACATATACATTCCTATTGCCAAAATACTAGCGCCCCAGAAAAGAACTGGGCTTTTTGCCGTTGGGAAGCAGACCATAAGTCCAAAAATAGACATTGCGATGTGATTTATAATAATCTTACCGATTACTCCACCGTAAGCTCTAAAAAATTCCTTTATTTTATTCATTTTATCCCTCTTTGATTTCTTGGTATATGTATATACTATAATAATTTCCTAAAAATTGCAAGTGAGTTTTAAAAAATTAACAACTTTTACACAATTTTGATTTGTTTTATGCTAAAATGTAATTATACAAAATATGATTTCTGCTTTTGGAGGTATTATGGAAAGTAATTCTGTTGAGGTTATGCCACCTCTTGTGCGCGACTTTGCGTCCTACAAGCTGACAATTCAAGGCTGTTCCAAAAAAACAGTTGATGAATACTTGTCGGATTTGAGACTTTTCTTTAAATACATATATGCAAAGCGCTATGGCATTGATATTTATGGTGATTACTTTGAAAAAATAGATATTTCAAGGCTTGATAACGAATTTATCTTCTCCGTTTCCACCGAGGAAATTTACGATTTCTTTGTTTATGTGTCGAATGAGCGTCGAAATCAGGCTGCCGCAAAGTCTAGAAAGCTCTCCGCCATTAAGGCTCTTTACAAGTTTATTTGCCAAAAGCGTCGATTGATGGACAAAAACCCTGCGATTGATATCGAAACGCCAAAAAAGAAGCAATCTCTTCCAAAGTTTTTGTCGATTGAGGAAAGTGTTTCGCTTTTGGAGGCTGTGCAAAATGATAAGGAGTCCAAAACGCGGGAGCGTGACTATTGTATTATCACTCTGTTTTTAAATTGTGGCATGCGTCTTTCGGAGCTTTGTGGAATCAATCTAAACGATCTGGACAGAGAGCTTCGTTCCCTTCGCGTAATCGGTAAGGGTAACAAGGAAAGAATTGTTTATCTTAATGATGCGTGTCGCGATGCGCTTGTTAAATATCTTGCAATTAGGCGTAGTGGTGAATATCAAAATATAAATATTCCTGCACTATTTATAAGCAAGCAACACAAGCGTCTTTCTAACAAAACCGTTCAATGGCTCGTTTACAAGTATCTTGAAATGGCTGGGCTTGATTACAAGCATTATTCTGTTCACAAGCTACGCCATACTGCCGCTACTCTTATGTATCAAACTGGTAAGGTTGATGTGCGTGTGCTAAAGGAAATACTTGGGCACGAGCAGTTAAATACCACTCAAATATATACTCATGTTTCAAATAAGGGCATGGAGGACGCTGTAAATGCCAACCCTCTCGCTGGTATAAAAAGCAAAAAATCAGAGGGCTAATTTAGTATTTTTGTGATTTATATCTATATATTTTGTAAATTTATAACAATTTTGCTATAAATTACTGCTTGTATTTTGTTTAAAATAACTATTGACAGAAGCAATCAAAATATATATAATTATAAAGGTAACTTTTAGCGCGCGTATGCGTAAAATAATTTTTTGGAGGATTTACCATGTTTGAGAAATTGAAGGCTATTCTTGTAGATGAGCTCTCTCT
>JAGALI010000110.1 GCA_017625275.1 Clostridia bacterium | reverse complement strand
GAAGAGCCTGTGGATGTCGCAGCTATTGTTGAGCAGACTGTAGGCGAGGAACAGACATCAGCTGAGTCTATTGAATAATTGCAGAATAAAAACGGCAAATGTTTGCCGTTTTTTCTTTTATTTCTATTGAAATTATTTTTGTCGTATGATAAAATTATTTTAATAAATTAAAAATAAGGAAGAAAACAAATGTATACCTTCTCATCACTCGAAAAATATCTTGATACAGTTCTCGTAAGAGAAAAGGTTCCTGGCTTTGACTGCATGGTAATTCATGATGGCAAGCAGGTCTTTAGACACACAGCTGGCTTTAGCGATTTGGAAAATAAAATTCCAATGAATGGAAAAGAGCATTTCTATATTTATTCAGCCTCTAAGCCAATCGCTTGCGTTGCTGCCCTACATGCAATGGAGGAGGGAAAATATCTTTTGAATCAGCCTCTTTGGTGGTATCTTGGTGAATACGCTAATTGTAAGGTGAAGACCTATCATGATGACGGCACAATGACCCTTGAGCCTGTAAAGAGCCATATAAGAATATGCGATCTTTTTTCTATGACGGCAGGACTCAATTATGATACTAATTCTCAATCCATAAGAGATGCAGTTGCAAAAAATCCAAAGGCTCCAACACGTGAAATTGTTCGCGCTATAGCAAATGAGCCACTTGATTTTGAACCAGGCTCAAAATGGCAATATAGCCTTTGTCATGATGTGCTTGCAGGCTTTGTTGAGGTCGTTACGGGAGAGCGCTTTGCAGACTATGTAAAAAGAGTTATTTTTGAGCCTCTTGGAATGAATGATACATATTATCATCCACCAAAGGAGGTTTATGATAATATTTCTGCTCAATATAGATTTAACTACACAAAGGGAATTCCTGAAAGGGTAGAGAAAAAGAACGGATATGTTTTTGGTGAGGAATATGACGCTGGTGGTGCAGGAGTAGTTACAACTCTTGAGGATTATGCAAAATTTGCAACGGCGCTTGCTAACTTTGGAGTTGGCGCAAATGGCGCTAGAATTTTGTCTAAGGCATCAGTTAACCTTCTTCGCACTAATACACTTAATCCAGCTATTCTCGAGGAGTTTACAGATGGCTGGGAGAACAATATTGGTTACGGCTATGGCTTTGGTGTTCGCACCAAAATTGGAGTTGGCAGAGGTGGAGACCTTTGCTCGGTAGGAGAATTTGGCTGGGATGGTGCAGCAGGCTTTTTAGTGTCTGTAAATCCAGATAAAAAAATGGCAGTTATTTATGCACAACACATGCTTGACCCTCACAATCATATAATTCACCCAAAAATTAAAAACATTGTAAATCAAATTATAGAATAAATTGAAAGAGGGCTTTGCCCTCTTTTTTTTGTGGATTTCTTGACTTGGCGCGTGGCTTGTGTTAAAATTAAAATATAAACACATTAACTAGGAGAAGACAATGAAAAAGATAGCTGTTTTTATGTTGATAGGTCAGTCTAATGCGGTTGGGCATGCAATGCCAATGGAGGAAAAGGATATAATTTCTACACCTCTTGCAAATGTATATGGACTTAATAGAGACCCAAACCAATCCTTTGACTCGACTGAGCTTAAATTTACTGGATACACAAGCTTTGGAATGAATCTTGCCGAAACACAGGATAATACCTATTCTGTTGCAAACTGCCTTGCAAGGGCGTGGCAGGATGATATAGATAATGGTGTTCAGCTCCCCGACCTTTATATTATCCATATTGCGATTGGCTCGCAGGGCGTTTATGGAATGTGGAGCCCTGATAGAGAAATAGCACTTGTTCCTGGCAAGCTTGGAGAGTGTGATGTGTCTATGTATCCGCTTGCAATTCATGTTCTTAAGCTATTTAATAAATATATGAAGGAAAACGAGCTAGAGCCGGAGCTTGTGGGAATACACTGGCGTGGTGGAGAGCAGGAGACAAGAGAAGAGCTTTCTGACCTGGAGGGAAGACTGAAGAGAGATTATATTAGAATATTTACAGGCTTAAGAGAAGCACTTGGATATGAAGCACCTATAATTTTGCATAGAATGCCATTTGATAAGGTGATGCTCAAGGAGGACCCAACCGGCAAGCATCTTGAGGCTATGAATTATATAAATGCGCTGTTTGAAGAGCTGGCAAGGGAGCTTCCTCAAACAAGCGTCTTTGATGTAAGAACAGCCCCATTTTATGATGAATATGCATG
>JAGALI010000109.1 GCA_017625275.1 Clostridia bacterium | reverse complement strand
TGTTGAATATCACACATCTGGCTGTGTCACCTTCCCAATTTTAGGAACAAGGGCAATCCAGCAGGATAAGCTAGCCTTCGACCCTGATAGAAAAAAGCGCAGGGCAATATATAACGAGGTGCGAGAGGCATTTAGTGATTATAATGTGTTTGTTGGTGGCTCATCATCATTCGATATGTCACCAAAGCCTTATGATAAATATTACGCCCTTGACCTTTATTGCAAGGAAAATAATCTGTCTCACGAGAATGTCGTATACATAGGCGATGACTATGGCTTTGGAGGAAACGACGAATCTATATATAATTCCGACTTTAATTATCTTGTAATAGATGATTATAAGGATTTTGTAAAGGTAGTGTCGGTGCTTTTAGATTAAAGCAGAAAGGCTGTATTGGAATTTTAATTAATGTCGCTTATCAAATATTGAAAATTACATAATCGTATGATATAATTTATTTTATAATGAGGAGCGTTAATTATCTAAGCTCCCAAGCAAAAACAATTTGGAAATAATATAATTTCGCATATCAAGCAATTTTATAGAGAAAAGGAGATTATTAATGAAAAGGTTTTATATAGGTGCTGCATATTATCCAGAGCTTTGGGATAAGGGCGAGATTGATAAGGACATCGCAAAAATGAAGGAATACGGCATGAACTGTATGCGTATTGGAGAATTTGCATGGAGCACAATGGAGCCAAGAGAGGGAGAGGTTAATCTCGACTTTTTCAAGTATGTAGTAGATAAGCTTTATGAAAATGGCATATACACAGTTATGTGTACCCCCTCATGCACACCACCAAGATGGGTATTTGAAAAGCACCCAGATGCTATTCGCATTTGCTCTGAGAGATTTGTTGTGTCAAAGCTAGAGGTTCACTCTCGTGTTCACACCTGTAAATCTCACAAGGGCATAAGGGAAGAAAACGCAAGAATAGCAAGGGAGCTTGCAAAGGCGTTTGCCAATCATCCAGGCGTCATTGGTTGGCAAATTGATAACGAAATTTATCCTTACGATTACGGATGCTATTGTGACAGATGTAAGGAAGAATTTAGAGAGTATTTAAAGAAAAAGTTTGGCACGGTTGAAAACCTTAACAAAAGCTGGGGAATGTATCGCTGGTCGCTTGATTATAGTAGCTTTGACGAGGTGCTACCACCTAGCTGGAAGGCGTGGGAAAACCCCTCTCGCGTTGTTGAATGGCTACGCTTCCAAAGCTGTCTAATCAATTCCTATGTGCATGAACAGGCTGAGGTGATAAGAGAATATTCAAGCGCGCCTATCGGCACGGATTTGATGACCGACAATTTTTTAAGCTATAGAGATATGAACAAAAAGCTTGATGTCGTTCAGCACAACCACTACAACACTGTTGAAAACCTTTACAGAAATATCTTTAACTTTGACTTCTATCGCACCTTGAAGGACAGACCATACTGGGTAACGGAAACCCTTCTTGGCTGGAACGGCTCCTATGCAGCCTATAACGGATACAGAAACATCGGCTATTGCTACATTAATTCGCTTTTACCAATCGCACATGGTGGAGAAATGAATTTGTATTGGCTGTTCCGTACTCATCCAAACGGACATGAGCTAGGGCACGGCGCCTTCCTTAATTCTAGTGGAAGACCAAACAATGTGGCAAAAAGCGTAAAAATGATAACCGATACTCTTACAAGGGGAGAGGACTTTTTGTCAAGCACTAAGGTTAAATCAAAAATCGCACTTACATATTCAGGCGAGGCGTTTAATATGTTTTTGTCTGCGCCAATTGTCGCTGACTTTGACCATGATGTAGACATTAAATTTATAGATTTGTTCCACAAGGCATTTAGACATTACAATATAGATGTAATCGAAATGGATAGAGCCTTGGACGAATACGAGGTAATAATGTCGCCATTCCTTGCATGCACTAGCTTTGATGGATTTAAGGAGCGCATTGTAGAGTGGATAAATAATGGTGGTACATGGATTGTAGGACCATTGAGCGATATTATGAACGAGAACAC
>JAGALI010000108.1 GCA_017625275.1 Clostridia bacterium | reverse complement strand
GGTTATTTTTAGCGCAAATATTTTGGGCATTTTTTCTTGGAAAGCTGATTTTAAAGAGAGTGGATATTCACTCTAAAAATAGTGATTTTTATAATAAAAATCCTACGAATAAAATATCGTTTTTTTCATCGATTTCCAAGGCAGTAATTTCATCATCAACTACAATTATTTCAATTTGTGCATTTGTGATTTTCTTTTCTGTGATTTGCGAAATTGCAGCATCGGTTTGTTTACTCAAAAAGGATTCAGGTGGATATTCAATTTTGAATATTTTATGTGAATTTTGCAAAGGCAGTATTTATTGTATAAAATTTGAAAATACTCTTTTGTGTGCTTTTTTTAGTGGGCTTTGTGTTGGGTTTGGTGGATTTTGCGTTCATTTTCAAACATTTGCTGTTTGTGAGGGATTTTATGTTGACAAGGTTAGATTCATAGCTTTTAAAACAATTCATGGCGTTGTGTGTGGGCTTTCTGCTCTTTTATATGCCTATATAAGAAAATCAGAGCCTGTAAGGAGTGTCTTTTTATCTTTTGATAATCTAAAATTGTCGAGCTTTTTTATAACTATTTTTTGTCTTTTTGTGGGTGCATATCTAATATATCTTATTTATAAAAAAATTTTTCAAAAATTATATTGATTTTTTTGTGTATATTGTGTTACAATGATACCAATCGAGAGCTTATGCTCTTATCTACTAGAAAAGGAGTTGAAAATTGTGACCGTAAGCGTCGAAAACGGTAATTCCGTTCCCCGAGGGTGGACTAATAAGTATATGTGCGCTTGCGCTAGCAATTTTTAACGCATATATATTCTCCACCTTCATCAAAAATTTGATAGGAGGTAAAAACAATGGAGCATGAAGAGCTTATGGAAATTGTCGAAGAAGCAGAAAGACTTCTCGAAGAAAAGAACTTTTATGCAATAAAGCTATTGCTTCAAGAGATGGAGCCTGCTGATATTGCACTTGTTCTTGAGGAATTTCCAGATAAAAAAATTGGCATTTTGTTTAGAGTTTTACCAAAGGATCTCGCTGCTGAAACATTTGTTGAAATGGAAAGCGAAAATCAAGAGCTTTTGCTCTCTTCCTTTACCGATAGTGAGATTAAAGAAATTCTTGACGAGCTTTATATCGACGATACTGTCGATATTATTGAGGAAATGCCTGCGAATGTTGTTAAAAGAATTATAAACAACTCCTCTAATGAGGCAAGAAAAACAATTAACGAAATTTTAAAATATCCTGACGATTCTGCTGGAAGCATTATGACAACAGAATATGTCAGACTAGACGAGGATGTAACCGTAGAGGATGCTTTAAAGCGCATTAGGCGTACTGGTGTTGATAAGGAAACAATTTACACCTGTTATGTTACAAAGCCTGATAGAACTTTGCTTGGCTACATCACAGCAAAAACACTTCTCTTGTCCGATGATGAGCAAATCATTTCCGATATAATGGAAACTAATATGATTGTCGCTTATACTGATGAGGACAAAGAGGATGTTGTTAAAGAAATGAGTAAATACGACCTTTTGGCGCTTCCTGTTGTTGATAAGGAAAATCGTCTTGTCGGTATTGTAACAGTCGACGACGCGATTGATGTATTGGAGGAGGAAGCTACTGAGGACGTTGAAAAAATGGCTGCCATTACCCCTTCTGATAGGCCTTATTTATCCACTAGCGTTTTTGAAATATGGAAAAATCGTATTCCGTGGTTATTCTTGCTTATGCTCTCTGCCACCTTTACAGGCGCAATTATTACAGCTTTTGAGAGCAAGCTTACTGCAGTTCTTATCGCTTTTATTCCTATGCTCATGGGCACAGGCGGTAATGCTGGCGGACAATCCTCTGTTACAATAATTCGTGGTCTTGCAATCGAAGAGATTAGAATGGGCGATATTTTCAAAATAATTTTCAAGGAGCTTCGAGTTTCGCTTCTTTGTAGTATTTCTCTTGCTATTGTTAATTTTGGAAAAATGATGCTTATTGATAAGATACTATTTAAAAATCCGGATATAACAGCTAATGTTGCACTTGCGGTATCTTTAACACTCGTTTTAGTAGTTATTGCTGCTAAATTGGTTGGTTGTTGCTTGCCGGTCTTAGCAAAACGCGTGGGATTTGACCCTGCAGTTATGGCAAGTCCTTTTATCACAACTATAATAGATGCAGTTTCTCTATTGATTTATTTCAACATTGCATCTTCAATCTTAAGCCTATAGAAAAAAACACCGAGAAAAATTTCTCGGTGCTTTTTATTTAAAAATTCTTAGTTTATAAATTTTAGCTTGCTTTTATATTAACATGGGATTTTTATATGCATATAATGAAATTAGGCATCAAAGGTGGTGATTTTATGTGTGTGGCTTCCTTAAGGTCTATGACCTTTGCTATGAAGGCGAAAAGAATTTTGCAGGAAAAAGGAATTAACGCCGAAATTATTAAGCTAGAGCCTCATATGACACACAATGGATGTGCCTATGGTATAAAATTTGACTGTATAAATCTATACTCCGTCCAAGATGCCTTAACTAAAAAACATGTTAATTATACGGAAATTTTGAATTTATGATATATTTTGACAACCCTGCAACTACCTTTCCTAAACCTCAATGCGTTTCTGATGAAATTTCAAGCTGTATAAAGAAATATTGTGGAAATCCAGGACGCAGCTCTCATATTTTATCCATTAAAAGTGCAGAAAAAATTTACGAAACAAGATGCTTGCTTGGTGATATGTTTGGCGCTCCACCTGAAAATGTAGTTTTCACCTATAATACAACCTATGCGCTTAATATTGCTATTAAATCCTTTTTTAAGCCTCGTGAGCATATTTTAATTAGCGATATTGAGCACAACTCCGTAATTCGCCCAATTGCCTCTTTAGCTCGTCAAAATCTATGCTCTTATAGCTCGTTTTGCACCGATGGCGATGATGAAAAAATTCTGGATAATATAAAAATGTCTATTACTGATAACACCTCTATGCTCTGTTGCACCTTTGTATCAAATGTTGGTTCAAGGCGATTACCGATCAAAAAAATCGGAGATTTCTGCAAGGAAAGAGGCATTTTCTTTATTGTTGACGGCGCCCAGGGTGCTGGTGTTTTTGATATTAATGTAAAGGAAATGAATATTGATGCGCTTTGCATTCCGGCTCATAAGGCGCTTTATGGCCCTCAAGGCCTTGGAATGATTATATTTGGAGCTGAAAAATTAGGTAGATCAATTTTTGAGGGTGGAACTGGTGTAAATTCGTTTGAGACAGAAATGCCCGATTTTTTGCCCGAGCGATATGAGGCTGGTACTTTATCAACCCCTTTAATTTCTGGGCTTTGTGAGGCGTTAAAATGGCTTAAAACGATAAATATAAATAGCATTCGGGCTCATGAGGAGCAATTATATATCACTGCTTGTGATTTGCTATCCACTAACGAGAAAATCATTTTATATAAAATGAATGAATATGCAGGAAATACGCTTATGTTCAATATCCAAGGGATGTCAAGCGCTACTGTTTCCTCTCTACTAGATAAACGAGGAATTTGTACTCGAAGTGGATTTCACTGTGCACCATCAGCACACAAAAAGCTTAATACTGGTAATGGTGGGGCTGTAAGAATTGGCTTTAGCGTTTTTAACACTCAAAAGGAAATTTTTTCCTTCACAGAAGCTTTAAATGAAATAATAAAAGATAAGAAAAAGCCTATCTAGAGATAGGCTTTTGTGTTTTTCTAGCTTTTATATAATTGTATAAATAAACAAATCCAATAAATATCAAAATTCCTAAAAGTGCACCCGAGGAATCAATTAACACGTCAATTGCACTAGGACCTCTTCCATCACTAAAGTTTTGATGCCATTCGTCACTAATTGCATATAAAACTCCAGCCAAAAGAGCCGATGGATACGAAATATACCACTTCTTTTTTATTGTGTTATCAAAAGCATTAGCCAAGCAGAAGCCCAATAGCATGTAAATCCCAAAGTGAGCTACCTTTCTAAATGGAAATTGATATTTTTTTACTACCTCTGGGGTTATTTCCTCCTTTGGCATAACTACCCCAAGCACATTTTCAATAACAGTTGAGCTAGTTTCCGATGATTTCTCGGCATTCTGTGCTGAAAATGAAAATATCATAACCATTGTTATAGCAACGCAAAGCCATGAGATAACTAAAATAATTTTATTTCTCATATTACTCCGTTTTTGATAAAATTTCATTTGAAGAAACAGGCGTTTCGCTTTTAAAAAATGCAGTTCCTAAAACAAAAATATTAGCGCCAGCATCAGAGGCGATTTTTATAGTTTCATTATTTATACCACCATCAACCTCAATGTCAAGCTTTTTACCGATTTTAACTGCGTAATCTCGAATGGCGCTAACCTTAACCATTGTCTCGTGCATGAATTTTTGACCACCAAAGCCTGGCTCTACAGTCATTACCAATATCATATCTACATCGTTAATATATTGATATACTGCCTCGGCTGGGGTTTTTGGTTTGATTGAAAGACCAATTTTCTTTCCAAGCGTCCTTACCTTGGCAATAGAGTCCTTTATTTCTTGCTCTGTAGAAGCCTCTACATGAAATGTAACAATGTCAGCACCACATTTTATGAATTCCTCAACGTATCTATGAGGCTTTTCTATCATTGCGTGAACATCTAGCACTAAATCTGTGCACTTTCTCACAGCAGATATAATAGGCATTCCAAAGGATATATTAGGCACAAATAATCCGTCCATAACATCTATATGAACATATTTTGCACCAGATTTTTCTACTTTTTTTATTTCATTTCCAAGATTTAGCATATCGCTAGCAAGGATAGATGGTGATAGTTGCTTCATAAATACCTCTTGTCGTTTTGTGTCTTTTTTTGATATATTGCATACTTTAATATAAGGAGAAAATCCAGAGTAAGGGGTGAGACAGGATTTTAAATTATAAGACGTGCCTTTTATTCTCACTCTTTACTCTTTAAAAGGCATACAGCATGGGCACTAATGCCCTCTTTTCTCCCAGTGAAGCCTAAGTGCTCCTCGGTAGTTGCTTTAACATTTACAAGAGAAATGTCTATTTCAAGAGCATGCGCTAGCGCTTCTCTCATTTTTTCAATATATGGTGCCATTTTTGGGGCTTGGGCAATGATAGTTGAATCAATGTATTCAATTTCAAAGCCCTTTTCTTTTATTATACTATTAACCCTCTTTAATAGGATTTTGCTATCTATACCCTCGTACTCATCGGCGTTGTCTGGGAATTGATATCCGATATCTCGTTCTCCAGCTGCACCAAGAAGTGCATCGGAAATGGCATGGATAAGCACATCTCCATCAGAATGAGCAAGTAATCTTTTTTCGTAAGGAATGCTTATTCCTCCGATTGTTATCTCGGTTCCATTAGCAAATTTATGAACATCGTAGCCATGACCTATTCTCATAACTCGCTCTCCTTCCTGTTTGCTAAAATATATTCAGCTAAAGCAACATCTGCAGGACGGGTAATTTTTATATTATCCTTTCCGGTTTCAACAAGCTTTATCTTAAATCCAGCATTTTCTGCTAGCATGCAATCATCAGTTACCTCTATTTCTTCTTGCATTGCCTTATAAGTAGCTACCTTATACAACTCTGCTTCAAAAATCTGTGGAGTTTGAACGGACCACAGCAGGCTTCTATCAACAGTTCTTTTGACAAATCCCTCGTCAGTCGAAAGCTTTATTGTATCAGTCATTTGACATGCTGCGGTTGCACATTTATTTTCCACAGCCTCCACCAGTACAGTAAGTATCATTTCAGGAGTTACAAGGCATCTGGCTCCATCATGAACAGCTATGTATTTTGCTTTTTCAGAAACATGTCTTAGCCCTCTCGATGCAGAAATTTGTCTTGTTTCTCCTCCTGTAACAATAGCCCTTACCTTTTTAAATTCGTTTTGAAGAACTATATCTTGATATTCCTGAGTGCTTTCCTTTGGTACTACAAGTACAATTTCATCAATCTGCTCAACAGACTCAAAAACTCCTATTGTTCTTTCAGCAACTCCCTTACCACAAATATTAACCATTTGCTTATCCGAGCCAAATCGTGTTGAAGCGCCTGCACAAAGGATTATCACGCTTGTAAAAGGAGCCTTGCTTGCACCAAATGCCTTTGCTAGCTTACCAAAAAATTTAAACATATAATAGCTCCTTTCATTTTATATATAGATTTTAACATATTTATTATGAAAAATAAATAGAAAAATAAAAAAAGAACTGAAAATCAGTTCTAAATTTCTATTTTGTCACAATTTGCATCTCAATCAGTCGCCTAATGAAATCCCTAATAATAACATTAGGCGACGATTTGAAGCATGTAGAAGGTGCCCATATCAATACTGAGCCTAAAGCCATTGTAGCATTTCATCCAACTCTTCCGATGACAACGAGTGCTTATCGTAAAGTAAATCCATCATTTTTACAAACGATCCACCGTGATATCTAGCCAAGAAATCATTAGTTACAAGCTTTATGTAATCGTCCTTAACTGCATCTGCGTAATAATATCTTTCTTTTCCTTTTTTCTCGGAATGAATGAACCCTCTGTCCTCAAGTCTCGTGAGAAATGAAATAAGCGTTGGAGCCTTCCAGCCCTTACCCTTTCCGACATTCTCCATGAGATACGCGGTGTTGACCGGGGAAACCTTGCTGTTCCATAGAGCGACCATCACATCATACTCTGCTTCCGGCAACTTTTTTGAATTGTCCATGTTCATTTCCTTTCTTTTTGTGACGCTCTTATATTATACACTTGCCTAATATATTTGTCAACACCATTTTGGAAAATATTTTCTCAAAAAATCGCACCACTTTAAAATGGTGCGACATGTGTCTAATTTTGTTGAAAATTTTTTTCTTCAATCAATCTTAAAATATCAAGAATTGTTCTTATTTCTACAATTTCATCGTTTTCAATGTAGATACCGAAGGTGTTTTCTACATCAATCACTATTTTCAAAAGAGTCAGCGAATCCATTCCTATATCAAGAAAGTTTGTTTCCTCGTTTACATCAGAAACGCGAATCCCCATATATCCTGCAACTATTTCCTTTATTCTATCAAGCATTAAAAATCTCCATAACATATATTTATATAATATTATTATATATTACTTTCTCAATTTTTGCAAGATTTTTTGCGTTTTTATTGACTTTAATTGTGTTTTTATATTATAATTTTCTTGG
>JAGALI010000107.1 GCA_017625275.1 Clostridia bacterium | reverse complement strand
AGCAGAGAGAAGCTGAACCTCATGCTCGGCTACATAAGAGCGGTCGGCTGAGATTTCGTCGGTATCCTTTACAATTCTACCACTAAAGCTAGTGAACAAAGCACTAAGCTCCAAGGATGCTTCCTTTGCGCGCTCATATTCTGCTTGAAGCATAAGGGCACGGGCAAGGGCCTCTCTTGGATCTTCCTCCTCTTCTCCTACTCGAGGCAAGAGAATTTTGCTTTTTATATGCATAAGATGAGATGCCATAACGATAAATTCAGCAGCCAAATCAATATCCATAGCTTCCATTTCCTCAATATATTGCATATATTGGTCACAAAGTACAGAGATTTGAATATCCTTAATATCCATCTTGTTTTTTACAACAAGAGAGAGAAGGACAGAAAGTGGCCCTCTAAATTCATCTAATGTAAAAATAATCTCACCAGAGCTTATCTCATCAGTTTCCTGCATCTCTAAGGATGCATCAATTTGATTTTGTTCCATTATTTACCTCTAAAAGATAAGTGAAAATAGCGACATCATACCATCAAATACCACGTTTACAACAGAAGAAAGTCCGCCAATAATGGTGCTGTTTAAAAAGCGAGAATCAACAAAGAGAATTATGAAAAATGCAATAGCAATTTCTCGTTCATATCTCATAACCTTGTAATAGGCCTTGTCGGGCAAAAAGGCGAAGAATATTCTTGAGCCGTCAAGAGGAGGTAATGGTATTAAATTAAATAGTGCCAGGGAAATATTTAGCCACGCGAAGTTAAAAGCAAATACAATCCACGCGTAGCATAGCCAATAAACAAAGCTTTCAGATTCGAACACGACACCATTAAGAAGGTGCTCAGATAAGGAGAATAAAAAGCATCCGAAAAAGCCAAGCATAAGATTTGACACGGGGCCAGCAAGGGCAGAAAGAGCAATATCTCTTTTAGGCTTTTTAAAGTATCTTGAGTCTATCGGTACAGGCTTTGCCCAACCGAACTTGAACAAAAGCATGCAAATAGCACCAATGGGGTCGATGTGCTTTATAGGATTTAGTGTCAACCTTCCAAGATCCTTAGCGGTATTGTCGCCTAGCTTATAAGCAATAAAGCCGTGAGCACACTCGTGAAAGGTTAGTGCAATCAAAACAATTGGTACACTAATTAAAATTTCAATCAAGTAATCAATCATTGTTCTGCGTAATTCAAAATTTCCTTCCATAAATCATCCTTACCCTCTTTAGATTCAGAGGAAAAGAGAATTATGGTAGTACCCTCTCGCAAGACAGGGTTAGTAATTAAATTTGTAACAGCCCTTTGACGCTCAGTTTTGTTTAGCTTGTCCGTTTTTGTTGCTACGATTATATATGGTAGCTCCATTTCATTCATAAATGAAATCATATCAATATCGTCTTTAGTGTAGCCAATTCTTGAGTCAACAAGCTGGACAACAAGCTTTAAAAGGTCAATATTAGGGTTCTTAGTGAAATATCCGTCAACAAGATTTGACCAAATAAGCTGTTCTTGAGCAGTGCGCTTTGCGTAACCATAGCCAGGCAAGTCAACTAAGAATAGCTTTGAATCAATATCATAAAAATTAACGGTAATGGTTTTTCCAGGAGCGCTACTTACTCTTGCAAGCCCTTTACGGTTGAGAAGGGTATTAATAAGAGAGCTTTTTCCTACATTTGAGCGCCCCGAAAAAGCGATTTGAGGCACAGGATTTCTCAAAAACTGAGAGGGCTTACCTGCGCTTATTTTAAGGGTTGCATTGTTAGTGTTAATTTTCATATTAGCCCTCAATTTCTACTAGTAGCATAATGTCCGATAAAGGCAATAACCTCTTCTTCGTTAGAAAAAGCAACCTTAAACACATCATCAAGAGTCTTGCACGGAATAAAGTTAACCTTTTCGCGAACTATAGGGTCTATTTCCTCGAGGTCCTTTACATTGTCCTTTGGAATTAGAATATTAGTAACTCCTGCGCTGTACGCAGCGATAGTTTTTTCCTTTAATCCACCGATAGGAAGCACCTTACCTCGTAAAGAAATTTCGCCAGTCATGGCAATATCACGCCTTACAGGGCGAGAAGCGAGAACACTTACAAGAGCTGTGGTCATTGTAACTCCAGCGCTAGGTCCGTCCTTTGGAACAGCACCCTCAAGCGCGTGAATGTGAATGTCTGAGCTTGCATAAAAATCCGGATTGATGCCAAGGCGCTCTGCATTTTCACGAATATAGCTTATGGCAATTTCAGCAGATTCCTTCATTACATCGCCAAGCAGGCCAGTTAATTGGATTTTTCCAGTGCCCTTCATAACAGATGCCTCAATTTTAAGTAGAGAGCCACCAATAGAGGTGTAGGCCATACCGTTAACTAGTCCAATTTGATTAATATCATCAATTTTTTCTGCTTCAAATTTTTGAGCACCAAGATATTTTGTGAGGTTTTTATCAGTAATGCTTACACATTTAATATTTCTTTCAACGATTTCCTTTGCAGCCTTACGACAAAGAGAAGCGATTTCACGCTCAAGATTACGGACACCAGCCTCAGCAGTATACGAGTCAATAAGCGCATTTATAGCGTTGTCAGAAATTTTGAAGCTTCTTTTGGT
>JAGALI010000106.1 GCA_017625275.1 Clostridia bacterium | reverse complement strand
GTCTCCAAATGGAACCATAAAGCCCTTATCTTCTATATTGGGCTGGCTTGGATAAATATCGTGCTTTGTTTGCCAGCCTTGCTTTGCGCTTATGCCAAAATCAACAACAAAGAGGTTTGTAAGCTCCCAAACTGCCTCACCCTCAAGGCGTATGCCTCCGTCCTTCCAATGCCCATGGCGCTCCACCTTATTTATGTACTCATCGGCGAGGTTTATTCCACCAGTGTAGCCTATTTTTCCGTCAATTACTGTTATTTTTCTATGCGAGCGATTATTAAACTCACTGTCTGCCTGAGCCTTTAGCTTTGAGAATGGCGCACATTCAATTCCAAGCCCTTGTAGCTTTTTATAATAGCTTCCTGGGAGCGTATTCATGCACCCAATATCATCATAAAGAATCTTAATTTCAAGACCCTGTGTCGCTTTTTCCTTTAAAATTTCGAGGATAGAATCCCAAAACTCGCCCTCTTCGATTATAAAATATTCCATATAGATAAAGCGCTCTGCTTTTCTTAAATCCTCAAGCATTGCCTTATGCATTTGCTCACCCATTGGAAAATATTGTTGAGTTGTATTTTTAAATAAGTGGGTATTGCCGATTTTACATATCATTTTTGCTTGATTATGCGCTACCTCGCTTATATTCTTGAGCTCATCAAAAAGCGCGCCATCATCTGCCTTCTTGCTTTTTTCATTGAGCTCTACGAGCTTATTTATATATTTCTTTTTAAGCTTTCTTGAATAAAACATAAAATAAAGCATAAAGCCTGCGACTGGCAAGGTAAAAACTATCACAAGCCAAGGTATTTTATAATCAGGATTATCCTCAGATGCTATTATGGTAATAAGACACGCAAATTGAGTTATCGCAACAGCTATATAAAAATAAGGAACATATACACACATAAGCATAACTATTTCTATTGTCAATGCAACCTCTATAGCACTTAAAAGAATAGCCATTATATATCTTACCGGGATATGGCTTACTTCTCTCTCTATAATGCGATTATTCACTCTATACTTAAATCGTCTTTTCATTTTCATCCCCCTTTTTAAGGTATTATAAAGCATGTATGTTAAGGAAATGTTAAAGAAATTTGAAAATTTGAAATAAAAAACGGACCGAAGTCCGTTTTTTTATCTTTTACTTAGATTAATTTTGCGAATTCTTGAAAGGTCAAATTTCTTCTGTCTATCATAGGTATAAATACCATTAACCTCCTGCTCCACATCGTAAAGCTGAGTATAACAAATTCCACAAATATATGGCGAATCCATGAGAGTCTTGGTTAGATATTCATACCTATCCATATACTCCTCCTCGGTTTTAGGACCATTGCCGTAGCCCCATCCGCCGACGCCTTGGACATCCCATTGTATTCCACCATACTCGCTAAGATAAAGTGCCATATCCTTGTAATTTTTGGAGTGTTGATGTTTAGACACCACCTTGTGGTATTCGTGATTATCGTAATTCTCCGCAAATTCCTCATAGGTTTTTGCAAGATAAATTTTTTCAAACTCCTCTTTTGTTTGGATATAGTCGTGGAGGTCATAAATATCAGAAGCCACCTGATAATTACCACTTGTGCCAATACAAGGGCGAGTTGTATCAATCATTTTTGTCGTATGATAAAGTACCCTTATAAAGTCATCATTTTGATGTCTGTAATCAAAGTCCCATGTTTCGTTAAGTGGACACCAGCCGATAATTGATGGGTGGTTAAAATCTCTTTTCAGCTCTCTTTGCCATTCAAGCATAAATGGCACAAGCTGGTTCATATTTGAATAGTCAAGTCCCCAGTTTCCTGTTTCACCGAACACAAGGTAGCCCATTTTATCACAGTGATACAAAAATCTTGGCTCAAACACCTTTTGATGAAGCCTTGCACCATTAAAGCCTGCATCAAGAGACAAGTGAATATCCCTAACCAGCTCCTCTTCTGTTTCGGCTGTGTAAATTCCATTTTTATAAAAGCCCTGGTCAAGCACTGTTACAAGGAAGGTTTCCTTGCCATTGAGAAGGTATTTTTTATCTGCAAATGCTGTTGAACGCATGCCGAAATAGCTCTTAACCTTATCCTTGCCATAGGAAAGCTCAAGGTCGTAAAGCCTACCGTTTCCAACCTCCCACAAATGAAGCTCATCAAGCTTAAGTGTAAGTCTTGAAATTCCACCTGTAAGCCTTGCTTCAACCTTACCAACAGCCTTGCCCTCGTAGGTTGCTACTGCGCCAAAGAGCTCACTACCAACTGCTTCAACCTCTATTTGAAGGCTTTGGTCCTCAATTGATGGATAGTATTTCACGGATTTTATGTAGTTATTCTCAACATATTCAACCCAAACTGTTTGCCAAATTCCTGTTGTACGAGTATAATCACAGCCCTTTGAATAATAATTTTTTGATTGTTTGCCTGATGCTTTACCTCTAGGGTG
>JAGALI010000105.1 GCA_017625275.1 Clostridia bacterium | reverse complement strand
ATATCCTCATGTATCATTGTCGCGTGCTTAAGACTGTTTACATATGTTACAAACTCGCGAATACCACCCTCGGCACAAAGGTCATCCTCTCTGTATGCCTCGTAGGTTGTTCCGTCCTCGTTTGTAAATTCTACCTTTTCTCTCTCGTCGCGAAGCACAATTCTTATTCCTGCGTTTAGAAATGCCTGCTCTCTCATTCTTGAGAGGAGAGTATCGTAGTCAAATACTACCTCCTCGAAGATTGTAGCGTCTGGCTTGAAGCGAACATAAAGTCCGTGCTTGCCATCTGAGCTTCCCTCATGCTTGAAGTCGCGTACAACTACTCCCTTTTCAAATCTTTCTGTATATTTTTCGCCCTCGTGGCAGTTTTCTACCTCTAGCCACTCGGATAGCGCGTTTACTACTGATGCGCCTACTCCGTGAAGTCCACCTGAAATCTTGTAGCCTCCACCACCGAATTTTCCTCCAGCGTGAAGAACCATGAATATTACCTCAAGAGTTGGACGACCTGTCTTTGCATTAATTCCTGCAGGTGCGCCACGGCCGTTATCCTGTACGGATACGCTTCCGTCTGGGTGCAAAATAACCTCTATCTTGTCGCAGAAGTTTGCCATTGCCTCGTCTATAGAGTTGTCCACTATCTCATATACAAGATGGTGCAGTCCTCTTATAGAGGTTGTTCCAATATACATTCCTGGACGCTTTCTAACTGCCTCTAAGCCCTCCAAGACCTGTATCTGTTCGTCGCCATAAATCTTTTCGTCTTCCATTATTTTATTCCTTTCAGGTGATATCCACCATTTTATTCTAATTTTTCTCTTTTGCCTGTGCCGTTTGTGCTTTCGTTTTTATTATAACAGATGAAAACGGACAAAACGGACAACTTTGCGGGGAGCCCCCACTGGCACAAAATTTGAGCCTGTAAGAATGAAATGCAATTCTTTATTATAATTCAATTCTTGTTATTTGCGAAAGCCTTCTACACTTCATTTTTGCACTATTGTCGATGTGTTTAGTGGTGAGAGGTAAACTGTTTTGTCTCTCATTATTACAAAGGACTTTGGCAAATCATAGCCAAGGGTTATCAATTTTCCGCGCGCCTGCGCGTTATTTAAGTACGCGCGCGTGTGCGTAGACACCGTAGAGGTATCAAGGTCAAATATAGCCAAAACATCCTTTTTTCTGACTACCTTGCTTGCGCCTATGTAAATATACATACCTATTCCTCTACCGCCTCTATTTCGCCCTCTGTGCTTAATTCTAGATTATCAATGCCTGTATTTTGAAGCGTGGGCTTTTCTTCCATTCCAAATTGCGCACTTAGCATTTCGCATTCTTTATTTATTTTTCCCTCGGCAAGGTAAATAAAGCTCGCTTCTGTTTCGCTAAAATAATTCGGCTCACACGAGGTGATAATTACTTGTCTATTATTTATATTTGACAGCACGTATTTGCGCCTTGTTGGGTCTAGCTCCGAAAGAACATCGTCAAGCAGGAATATTGGATATTCCCCTGTGTTTTCTCGGCTTATTTCGCCCTCTGCCATTTTCATAGCAAGAGCAAGCGAGCGCTGTTGTCCCTGTGACGCATAAAGCCTTGCTTCCTTACCATTTATCTCAATTCTTAAATCGTCCTTGTGAATACCATAGGCAGTCGCACCATAGCGATATTCTCTTTCAAGGTTTTCAGTAAGCAGAGCGCCATACTTGTTTTTTAATTTTTCGCGTGACTCAAAGTCCTGCGCCTGCGCGTTGGTTTCGTATGAAATCGACGGAAGCTCACGACCATTTGTCATTTGAGAAAAGAATTCTCTTACCCAATAATCAAGCTTTTTTACATATTCGTTTCTCGCATCTGCAATATCTGCACAAATAGAAGCAAGCTCACTTGAGTAAAAGTCTATTGTTTCTCTGTATTGCTCCCTCTCGCGCTCGTCCATTTTTAAGATGGCATTCCTTGCGCTCATCACATTGTTGTAGCGCGCCATTAGCTTTATATATACAGGCTTTAGCTGGCTTATGGCTACATCAAGAAAGTTGCGCCTTACGCTTGGGGAGTCACTTATTATTCCTAGGTGAGATGGACAGAATAAAACTGCGCGAAATTCGCCTATTATATCAGCTGTTTTTTGTACCTTATTTCCGTTTTTGTAAAATGCCTTGGGGCTGGAGCGAGATATTTCAACACCGATTTTTGTGCCCTCGCCACGCTTTTCATATTCCATAAGCGCGTAAGCCACGCTTTTATCGAACATTATAAGCTCCTTATCCTTAAATGCCCTAAAGCTCTTTCCCCTCGCAAAAAGGTATATAGCCTCAACAATATTCGTCTTTCCCTGCGCGTTTTGCCCGTATATCACATTCACCGTCGGGGAAAATTCTATCATTTCCTCTTCTATGTTTCTAAAAGAGGTCAGCTTTATGTTTTTTACTATCATATTTTTTTATAAAATTAACCTTGATGCAATAAAGCACTATAAGCAATATTGATTTACTTATGTTAATTGTAAAGGACCAAATTGTTCAAGGCGCACCACGCGAACCCCCTAAAATTCTGCGAATTTTTGGGGAACCCCTACCGATAAGCCACAGACGATAGCTATCTTGCGATAGTCGAGGTCGCCCACGAGGAACAACGACGAAGAATGCAGGTCATTTTCAATTAAATTATTGGTTCATTCTTATTGGCATTACAAAATATTTATATGTCGCATCACTCTTATCCTGTGGCTCAATGAGAACGCCGTGGAGAGGGTTATTGAAGGACATTTTGATTTCGCCGTCCTCTACAACCTTGAGTGCGTCAAGCATAAATTTACAGTTAAAGCCGATTACTATACCCTCGTCATTTTCCTTTTTGATTGGAATTGTGTCAAAGGCATTACCGTTTGAGCTGATTGTGGAAACCAAAAGCTCATTTTCTACGGTGAATTTTACATATGAACGAATACTACCTGCCAAGCGATCCTCAACGATGAGTGAGCTTCTTTCAAGCGCGCCACGAAGTGCTGAGGAATCAAGATAGGTTACTACCTTGTGTGATGATGGTAATATTCTGTTATAGTCAATATATTCAGAGTCAATTGTCTTTGAGAAGAACATATAGTTTCCAAAGTGGAAAATAATGTATCTACGAGAGATACGGATTTCCATTGTATCCTCTGTATCCTTTGTCATTTTTAGAATATCGGAAAGAGTCTTGCCTGGAACTATAAATTTGAGGTTTAGGTTCATGCCGTCCTTGCTTCTGTTTTCTAGGCTTATTTCCTTTTCACAGTATGCGAGTCTGTTACCATCGCAGGCTACAAGAAGCATGCTACTATCTGTGATTTTGAAATATGCGCCATTAAATACAGGACGCGCGTCGTTTTGACCGATTGCAAAATATACCTTGTTTACAAATTTTCTAAACATGTATTGTGGGATTACAAAGCCACGCTCACCATAAATTTCAGGAAGAGGTGGAAATTGGTCTCCTGGGAGAGCCTTTATATCAAAATGAGATAGTCCTGACTCAATTCTTGTTGAGAATTTGTCATCAACAGTCACCTTAATATCTCCCTCTGGCATTACCTTTAAAATTTGAAGGAGCTTGTTTGCGTTGATTACAACATCGCCCTCCTCTACAACATCGGCAACAATAGAGGTTCTAAAGCCCTTTTCCATATCTTGTGTTTCTATAACACATTTGCCATCCTCGGTGCATACAAGGTGAACACCCTCAATGTTGGCGCTTGTGTTTTTTCCTGCTACAGTATACATAGCTGGAATTAAGCCATTAATCAAAGTGTCTCTGTCAAAATTTACTATCATTTAAAGCTCCTTTCGGAAAAGCATTTTCCCTTAGAATAATTTATCATTTTTTATTTTTTATTTGTTTGCAGAACAAAACAGGATTTTTGTTTTGTGCGACATTGTCGAGTGATAATTAAGCGATTAATATTATTTAACTCGAAATTTTGCCTGCAGGGGCTTCCCTGCCGTTGCTAACAAGTTTTCCACATCGGCTAAATGCGTGTGGTAAAAGGGCGCGAGGCACTTATCCACCAAAAG
The DNA here is from genome assembly GCA_017625275.1 of Clostridia bacterium. Taxonomy (GTDB): domain Bacteria; phylum Bacillota; class Clostridia; order Oscillospirales; family CAG-272; genus RGIG2000. The sequence goes on along the minus strand of JAGALI010000105.1, from coordinate 5,124 downwards.
TTATTCACTGTTGAAAGCTTGTTGATTTTTAAGGGCTGTTTTTTCAACTATTTTCCACTATTTAAACACCTTACTTATCCACAGCTATTTGTGGATTATTTTACCTCAAATTCTGTTTATTTTCATCACTAAGTGGGTTATCCAACAAATCCAACGCCCCTACTACTACTGCTACTAGTATTTAATTAATTTATTTAAAAAGAATTAATAAGAAAAATTGGTGGCTAAATAAAGTGATTTTACACCTCGTTAGTTGATAAGGTGGAAAGCTAATTTATTCCTTAAGAGTTTAATTCTCTTATAAGCTCCTTAATATCAAGAGCAAATTCATTATCCTCAGCCATTCTATCCTTTACAAACTTTTCACTTGAAACAAGCGTAGAACGGTCACGATTAAGAATCTTAGCTATTTGAGATTGAGATAGCGAGGTAATCTCGCGCGCTATGTAAACGCAAATATGACGGGCAAGAACGATTTCCTTATTTCTCTTGCTGGATAGAATATCCTCCTTGCTTACACCATACTTGGTTGAAACTGAGACAATAATTTCCTCAAACTTTCTTGAATCATTTTCCTTGGCCTGAGCAAAGTCCTTAGTTATCTCCTTAACTCTTTCAAGAGTAATATCTGAGCCTTGAAGGAACTTTATAGCGCCAAGCTTTTTAACAACACCCTCAAGCTGACGAATTGATGCAGTTACATTCTCTGCGATATACTTTAAAATTTCGCTTGGAAGGTATATTTTATGGTCCTTAGCCTTTTGCTGAAGGATTGCAAGCCTTAAATCATAATCCGGCAAGGAAATGTCAGCAAGAATACCTGACATAAATCTTGTCCTAAGTCTTTCCTCAAGAGTTCTTATTTCATATGGTGGACGGTCAGAGGTTAGAATAATTTGCTTTCTTTCCTCGTAAACTGCATTAAAGGTATTAAATACCTCAAGCTGAGTTGCCTCTCTACCTGCCACAAATTGAATATCGTCAATTAGAAGAACATCAACCATGCGAAGCTTTTCTCTAAATTGAGCTGTTGTTTTCTTTCTTATAGCCTCAACTAGCTGATTTGTAAATTCCTCACCCTTAATATAAACGATTTTTTTGTTTGGGTATCTTTTAGCCAGCTTGTTAGTTATAGCATAAAGAAGGTGGGTTTTTCCAACTCCAGATGGGCCATAGATAAATAAAGGATTGAACATATTAGCCCTTAGAGTTTCTGGGTCATCAAGGTCCTTGTCAGAAACAGCCCTTGCAGCTGCATAGGCAAAATCATTTGATGAGCCTGCAATAAAGTTATCAAAGGTGTAATCCGAGCGATAATCACTTGGCATTACTATGCTATCGTCCTTTTCAGCCTCACCACGCTCAATTTTCGTAAAGATTTCAATGCTTGGCGCAGAAAGGTCTATTTCCTCGTTTTCCGTTGATAAAATCACGACTCTGGGTCTGAAGCCAACTATTTTTTCTGTTATGTCAGCAATTTCCTCTGCAAAATTATCAAGAATAACATTTCTTTTTAAATTTGTAGGTGTTGTAAACATAGCCTCCTTGGCAGTCAAGGAAACAAGCTCCATATCACTAAACCATAGATTATATGCAGTGTCAGGATGATTTTTTCTAAGCTCCTCAGATATAGGAAGCCATATGCTTTCTAGCTTTTCTAACATTTATGCTCCTTTTGCAATACTGAAAAATAAAATTTCATTTTGCATTTTTTTACTTCTTTTATTTTGCGCATTGCGACGCGCGCGCATGAATATTCAATATTATTATATAATAATTATTAATATATGTCAATAAGTAATCCACTAAAAAAGTGGAAAAGTTAATAAAAAATTTACAATTATAAACAAAAAAAGTGGAAAAATTTCAATTAAAAAATAATAAAAAAATAAAAAAGACACTCGTTTGAGTGTCTTTTTTTGGCGCAGGGGGTGGGATTAGGTCTTGAATTTTACAAGGATAATGAAATAAAAATTTAAAAATACCTTGTAAAATTCTGCGGTCTTCCAGCTAAAAAATCATTCCCCGAATAATTTTTTTAACGCTTTCCCCTTCGAATCCCACCCATTTTATTTAATAAAAAATAAAAAAGACACTCGTTTGAGTGTCTTTTTTTTGGCGCAGGGGGTGGGATTCGAACCCACGTGGCTTTTGGCCAAACGGTTTTCAAGACCGCCTCGTTGTGACCGCTTCGATACCCCTGCGTATTTAATTATGATTTATTATGATTAAATACGCAGATTAAGAAAAGTGGATTTAAAGCTGTGCTTTAAAAAGAGCTTCGTGATTCATTGACGACAGTCAATCTACCCCTGCATATTTAATTATGATTTATTATGATTAAATACGCAGGCAAAGAAAAGTGGATTTAAAGCTGTGCTTTAAAAAGAGCTTCGTGATTCATTGACGACAGTCAATCTACCCCTGCATATTTAATTTGCTTACTTAATATATCACAAAAAAACATTTATGTCAATAGATTTTTTAAAAATATTTTATTCAATGCCTAAAAGCCATGAAACGGAAACATTTAATATTTTAGAAAGAACGGCTATTTCATAGTCTGTTACAAAGCGAGTACCTATTTCTATTCTGCTTATACTATCTCTTTCTATTATAATTCCCTCAATTTGAAGCTTAGCTGCAAGATTCTCTTGCGATAAATTTAAATTTTTTCTTGCTTCCTTTACTCTTTTTCCACAAATATTTTTCTTTCCGTTGAAATCGTAAATTTTCATATTAGCATCTCCGTTTGTGTTAAAGTTAAGAATTTACTTGACTTTAACATAAATAAAATATATAATTGTGTTAAAGATAAGAATATGTAAATTTAATAGATTTATTATATAAATAAAGGAGAAAAAATGGAAAAAATAGGTATAAAAAAGGAAATAGATTCTCTTGGTAGAATTTTAATTCCAAAGGAAATTAGAAAAATATATGGCTTTGAAAATGAGGTTGAAATTATTCCAACTAAGGATGGGATATTAATAAAAAATTCAAAATATGATATTATTTTTATAGAAAAGAAGGCTTTAGATAAAAAATAATTCTAAAAATGTGATTTTAAGGGATTTAAGGGCGAAAAAAGCGCGAATTTTAATTTTTGTGGTAAAAAGCTTTTAAAATTAAAAAGCGTCTAAAAAAGCGCGATTTTAGGCTTCTTATATTATATATTATAATTATATAATTAATAAAGAAGATTTTTGCATCATTTTATAATTAAAAATATACCTAAAAATTATATATAAATCATAATAAAAATAATACTTAAAGTATAAAATATCATTATTAATTTTGTTATATGATAAAAAAAGACACCCCCGAGGGAGTGCCTTTTTTATTTTGTTAATTATTTAATAACAGAATAGATGTGATGTGTTGTAGTGTACTCAGAATCATAGTTAGTCTCATCTATATATGTTCTTGTCTCTACCGTCTTTTTAACGATAATGTAATCTACCTCACCGTTTGAATAAGAGTTGAGATTTATAGATACAGTGTCACTAGACTCGATAACTGCCTTCTCTACACCGAGGTCATCATAAAACTTGTATGATATATATCCTGTTTCTCTATCAGTTACTGTGAGAATGTAGTAGTTTCTACCACAATAGTACATTGATTTTGCTGAACCTGTTGTAGGTACAACATCATAATTTGTTGTATAAACAAGAGATATATCTGAAGGACCCTTGAAGAGGTAGTAGTTTGTAGCCTTCTCTTCAATACCCTCCTCAGTAGTGTTGATAACCTCTCTCTTATAGATAAGAATTGAATTGTCAAATATCTTTAAGATGCTTGTATCCTCATCAAATGTATAGATAAGCTTTTCTTCCTTGTCGTAAACCTTCTCATTATTTACAATAGCCCATTTGTTATTGTAAATAGGATTTTGGTTATTAATTGTTACAGGCTTAGTTGGCTTACCAGCTGCATCGATGTAGTATGTACCATAGATTGTTGTAATCTTAGCCATACCATTTTGAGTATTAGATACTGTTGTGTTATCAAGAATCTTATTGAAGAACTTAGAAACCTTACCATCAGCACCTACTACAGCAAGCTTATTACCCTGAACGATAGCGCCATTTTCATCAATCTCATAGTATTCAGCGAGGTTGAGGCTCTTATCCTTAAGCTCAAGATAATCGTCATCAAGCGCAACCTTTGAAATTGGGAAATACTTTGTATCAATAACAGTCTTAGCGCCTGTCTCTGCACTGATAAGATATGTTGTGATATTAGCCTTTGAGCCAGAATAGAAGCCATCCCACTCAGCAGCAGTCATAGGAAGTGTAAGAATCTCGGTATAAACTACATCGTGATTGTTAAGAACAACTGTATAGGATTCAGTTGCATTGGTATTAATTTCATATGCAACAGTCTTTGTTTCCTTTAGAGTCTTGTCGTAGTAACGAACAAATCTTGAAGAATTATATAAAGATCCATTGATATAGAACTCACCAAGAGTCTCATCATACTTAAGCTGTGAGAGGTCAAGACCAAGAGATTCAAGGGTTGTAATCTTTGTAAGCTTACCATCCTCCTCTACAAAGTAGAGAACCTGGTCAAAGCAGAACAAAGGAAGATCATAGTTATCTAGATCATCATTGATATCAATATCAGCTCCCAAATTAAGCTTGCTTTGAAGAACAATACCTGTCTTTTCAGCAACCTTATCACCAAAGCGATTGTAAAGTACTACATCAATTTTGCCGAGTACATCTGGATCACCATATGAAACTGCAACAAAAAGATAATCCTCACCATAATAGAAATTAGTGTCAAATTCAACGTCTGTTATTGTTGTGTTGTAATTTGCATCATCGCTAGTTACATCAGCCTTCACTGTATAAGAAATAACGTTTGAATTGTAAGGGTTAGCGATATGAACTGTTTTTGATACTAGATTATCATCATCATCATATACTCTTGTTTGATATCTGATGAAATTGCTGTTAAGTATATCATAGGAGTCATTATAAATTTCTCCTAGGTCTACCTTTGAGAAGGTAGGATTTGGATTCTTTTGATCAAGAATAGTTACATTGTCAATCAAGTTTTCTGTTGAAGGAGTTGGCTCAACAGGAGCTGGCTCTGGAGCTGGCTCTGGAGCTGGCT